>JAWVYT010000380.1:0-3061 GCA_033722595.1 Longimicrobiales bacterium | reverse complement strand
GGACCAGGACTTCGAAACGGCGGCGGAGGAGCTGGACGAGGTCCGGGGGCGCTACGGCTATGACACGATCCCGCCGGCCAACGTCCCGTACCCGCTCCTGGCCCACGCCTACGCCCGGTTGGGCGCACCGGACCGGGCCCGGGAAGTCCTGGCCGCCTACCGCCGCGAGATCCCGCAGCAGCGCCGGGAGGCCGCGGGGAGCCTGGCATCGGTGGCCCGGGCTCTGGTGGCCATGCAGGAGGGCCGACTGGAAGATGCCGAGGCCGCCCTGAATGAGGCAGGCCGGCGCAGCTTCTGCGAGTTCTGCCGACTCCCGGTCCACGGCATGCTGGCGGAGCGGTCGGGCGATCCGGATGAAGCCGTCCGGCTGTACACCCGGTACCTCGAGCAGCCCTGGCTTTTCCGGACCGATGACGACGCCCAGCACAAGGTCTTCGTGATCCTCCGCCTGGCCGACCTCCACGAGCAGCTCGGCAACCGGACGGAGGCGGTCCGGTATTACCGGGAGTTCATCGACCTCTGGGAGGACGCCGACCCGGAGCTCCAGCCCCGAGTGGACGCGGCCCGGCGGGCGCTGGAGCGGCTGGCGGCCGAGGGCGGCTGACGCGGCGAGAAAGACGGGGCTGTCGCCCCCCAGTCGCCCCCCAGCCTCTAGACTCTAGTCTCTAATCTCTAGACTCTAGACTCTACATCCCTTCCCCCGCCCGCCTCTGCCAGTCCGTGAGCCAGTTCTGGACCCAGATCATGCTCCCCTCCGCGACCTGGCCGAGGGAGAACATGAGGAACCGCTGGTCGTCCGGGCTGACGTCGAAGGCGGTATAATTGGCATCGGTGTACTGGTTCCCGATGCCGAACAGCGCTTCGCGACCCCTTACGGACAGCGATGACTCCCGCAGATCGAGTCGTGCGGAGAACAGGGAGAGCTGGCCGTCGAAGCCGAGGTAGAAGATCTCTTCGCCGCTGTTGCTCCACAGCGGACTGCCTCCGCCCCCCTGGGAGATCTGCCATTTTCCACCGGAGATGTCCGGGAACGGCCGGACGAAGACTTCGGTCTGCCCCGTCTCGTCGGACATGTAGGCCAGCCACCGACCGTCCGGGGAGACCTGCGGGGACTTCTCGTCGGCGTCCGTGGCCATCAGCGGGCGGCCCGCGGAGTCCTGTCCGGGCCGGATCCCGTAGATATCCCGGTTCGCCGTGGTCCCGCCCTGGCGGTACACGAGCCAGCCGCCGGGGACCAGCACGGCCTCCTCGATCTCCACCCCAGCCCCGTGGATCCGGTACGGTGCTCCGCTGCCATCGGCCGCCTTGGCCCACACCTGGGTGGGCACCGAGTCGCCCCCCAGGTTGGAGATGAAGGTGATGATCTCACCGTCAGGACCCCATCGCGGCCGGACGTGGAACGTGCCGTCGAAGGTGATGCGATAGGGCGGCGTGCCGTCGTCCAGGTTCTTGACCCAGATCTGGGAGCCACCGCCGGCGCCATCGGTGGCGGCGACCCGGTCGCCATCGGGCGAGAGGTCCAGGCCGCTCCAGTTGCCTGCCGCGGCGGGCAGGACCGTCCAATCGGCGTCCACCTCCTCGACATTGCCGCTGCGATCCACCCAGACCAGGCGCATGCCCGCGCCGAGGGCGTTCCCCTCGCGGTAGACCATGTCGCCCGTGGCAGAAAACCCGGCGTGAACGCCGCCGGTCACGTCGGTCCGAACACCGCGAACGACCGGGACCGCGGGGCCCGTCGGCTCGCCGGCCTCCACGTCGAAGGCCGACGCGAGGACCGTCCCATCGCGGGTCGTCCAGACCACGTGCCCGGAGTCGAAATAGCGCGGAGACGACCCCGCCGCGAACGGGGTGAACTCCCCGGTCGCGAAATGCAGCACGCCGACCTGCTGCTCGTCCAGGTCGCCGGAGGTCGGCAGGCGGGTCCACAGACCTCGGGACCCTCCCGGCAGCACGTCGCCGTACGTCCAACCATGGCCCGCCGTGGTGCCCGCCGCCGGCTCGGTGGCCTCGATGGTCTCGACCTCACCGCCGGCGGCGGGAACACGCTTCAGCCGGACGCCCGTGTTGTCGCCGAAATAGAGGACGCCATCGTCGGTCCAGTCGAAGATCGGCCCGGCGTTCTCGACAATGATCCGCCGTGTCGCCGACGCGATCGCCACGATCACGAGGTCGTTGTTTCCGTCCAGGAAGGCCACGGCATCGCCCGCCGGGGACAGGGTGGGTGTGAAGGCGCCCGTGGTACCCTGTACGGGGATCGCCTCCAGCGACTCGGCCCGTCGCAGCCACAGCTGCCAGCCCCCCGCTCCCTGGCTCGCGCCCGTACCCTGGACGGGGCCCGTGTAGACCATTGTGCGGCCGTCTCTCGACAGCGCCAGGGACGGCCCGAACGGCGGCTCGAGCACCTGCTGCCCCTCGGGGATCTCCAACGCCGCCTTGAAGACCGGGCGCGTCGGCGGGTCGGGCGACGCCAGGACCCCCAGGAGGAGCCCGGCGGCGAGGAGCCCCAGGGCGATCGGGACCGCGACGAGCGGGCGTCCCATCAGCAGCCCTCCAACGCCCGGTCGTGGCCCTCGCGGGACGCTCCGATCCGCCGTCGTGTGCCGGAAGCTCTCATCCTCCAACGCGCGAACGAACGCCTCCGCATTCGCGAACCGGTCCGCCGGCAGCTTCTCCAGCGCCTTCGCCACCGCCGCGTCCACGTGGGGCGGGACGGTCTTGCGGAGGTCCGTGATCCGCTGGGCGTCGCCGGTGAGGATCTTGGCCAGGACGCTCTGGGCGGTGGGCCCGCCGTACGGCGGCTCGCCGGTGAGCATCTCGTACAGGATGCACCCCAGGGCGTACACGTCGCTCCGCTTGTCCAGCGACTGGTCGCCGGAGGCCTGCTCGGGGCTCATGTAGTGCGGCGTGCCGAGGGACAGCCCCGTCTCGGTGATCCGCCCGCCGCCAGCCTCGGAGAGCGCCAGCGCGATCCCGAAGTCGGCCACCAGCGGCTCTCCGCGGCTCATCAGGATGTTGGCCGGCTTGATGTCCCGGTGCACCACGTCCTGCTCGTGGGCGTACT
>JAWVYT010000379.1:0-3061 GCA_033722595.1 Longimicrobiales bacterium | reverse complement strand
ACGACGGGGTCGGTGAAGGTGTAGTGGACGACGGGCTGCCCGTCGTCGTCGACCTCGATCCGGTTCTCCGGCACGGCCTTGTCCAGCGCCAGGACCAGGATCATCTGGAGCCGCGGGAACGCCCGCATCAGGCGGCTGTGCCCCTCACCGAAGCCGGTGAGGTTCTTGGCCGTGATGAAGGGGAAGTACATGCACGTCTCCAGGACGTACCCGTGCTCGTAGTGGTCGAGGAAGTACGACTTGGGGTGACCGACCGTGTTCGTGATCGGCTGATCGTGCTCCGCCACGAGGATATGCGCCGGGTGACAGGTGAAGCCGTGGCCCAGGGCCGGGAGCGCATCGCCGAGGCCGGACCGCAGCAGGAGCGCGCTGGTCCCGATCGACCCGCCGGCCACCACGACGAGCTCCGCGCCGATCGTGTACTCGCCGGGCTCCCACTCGCCGGGGTGCCCCTTGTCGCCCGGCCGCCTGCCGGTGACCCGGACGCGCATCGACCGGTCGGACGGGTCGAGGCGCAGCACCTCGGCCCGGGTGACCACCTCCACCCCGCGACGCTCGGCCTCCGGCAGCTGGACCCGGTGGGTGCCCTGCTTCGCGCCGTTGGGGCAGCCCAGGTTGCAGAGGCTCGAGCCGTGACAGCCCCTCACGTTGATGGGGAACTGCTCCGCGTCCCAGCCCAGCGCCTCGCACCCCTTCAGGAAGAGCCGGTTGTTGTCGTTGATCAGCGCGTCCTCGAGGAGGTGGACGTTGTTCTCGCCGGCGTACCGGCGGGACCGGGGCTCCAGGTCGGCGTGGCGGAGGCCGGGCACGGCCCAGAGGTCGTCGATCACTCGCCTCGGCGGGAGCAGGCTCGTACCGGTGTAGACGACGGTGCTCCCGCCGTACGCCCGACCGAACGCCAGCGTCATGGCGCCGTCCGAGGTCAGGAACCCGCCATCATCCTCGTAGAGCGCCTCGGCCATCTCGAGCTCCCGGCCGGTGCATTCCTCCGCGTCGATCCGGGGGCCCTTCTCGAGGACCAGGACCCGTCGGCCCTGTTCGGCCATCCCGGCCAGCGCCTGCGCCACCGTCCCCCCGCCGGCGCCGGAGCCGATGATCACGACATCGTACTCCAGCCGGGTCATCCGGCCTCCTCCGCGTCGGGCGCGGGGTCCGGGCCCACGAACCCGGTCTCCCGGCTGGACCCGCCGGACTCCGTGTCCCCCCGCCGTGTCGCTGTCCGGGCCGCCTCATCGGCGTCCGGGTGCTCGAGCCAGCCCCGGAGGTGGGCATCGTAGCCGATGGCACGGTACGCGGCCGGACGGGCGTAATACCCCATGTAGACCAGCGTGCGGAGCCCCCAGAACCCGCGGCGAAAGAGGAAGATCGGCGAGCTCTGGACAGACCGCAGGAACCGGGCGCGCCGGTCGGCGTCCAGCTTCCGGAACGGCCGGAGCCAGCGGAAGCGCGGCAGGAAATCGAGGAGCCGGATGAAGAGGACGAGCTGACGCCGCATGCCCGGCGGCCGCTTCGACAGCGCGTTCTCCACGATGGCCTCCAGGTCGGCCCATTCGTCCGGGTCGAGTCCCGCCGTCTCCGGCACGATCGCATAGGCCAGCGCCCGGAATCGGTCCCGGATCGGCGGAAGGACGGCGGCCGGCTTGTCGGGGGTATTCATGCGAGGGCTCTCGACGGGAGTCGACCGAAATGTGGGAAACCCCAGCCGTCGTCGCCAGGAACGACCCGCCGCCCGCCTCCCTGCCACCGCCCGCCGCAGGGCGGCCTAATGCCCCCGCAGGGTCTCGGCGTCGGCCACGCGCTGGACCGCGATCCGGTACGCGGCGTCGCGATAGGGCACGCCGTCCTGGTCGGCCCGGCTCTTGACGGCCTCGAACGCGCTCGTGAGCGCCGAGTGGAGCTCGCTGCGCACCCGGCCGAGGTCCCACTTGAACTGCTGCAGGTTCTGCGTCCACTCGAAGTAGCTCACCACCACGCCGCCCGCGTTGGCGAGGATGTCGGGGATGACGGGGATGCCCCGCTCGCTCTCCAGGATCTTGTCGGCGATGGGCGTGGTGGGCCCGTTGGCGGCCTCGACGACCATCCTGCAGTCCAGGGCGCGAGCGTTGGCTTCCTTGCTGATCACGCCGCCCAGAGCGGCGGGGACCATGAACTCACATGGGACCTTCCAGATGTCCTCGCCCTCCAGCGGGTCGCCCCCGGCGAAGCCGGCCACGGTCCCCGCCTCCTGGACGTGGGCGTCCAGCTCGGCGATGTCCAGCCCGTTCTCGTTCACGACGCCGCCGTCGATGTCGGTCACGGCCACGACGCGGGCCTGCTCCTCCGCAAGCGACCGGGCCAGATGCCCGCCCACGTTGCCGTACCCCTGGATGGCGGTGCGGCTCCCGTTCCACTGGATCCCGTGCACGCCCGCGGCCTCGCGCATGACGATCATGACGCCCCGACCCGTGGCCTCGGCCCGTCCGACGGAGCCGCCCAGCTCGAGCGGCTTCCCCGTCACGCACGCGGGGGAATACCCCTCCAGATTGCTGTACTCGTCCAGGAGCCAGGCCATGGTCTGGGCGTCGGTGTACATGTCCGGCGCCGGGATGTCCCGGTAGGAGCCGAGGCCGATGGCGATCCGGCGGGTGAACGTGCGGGTCAGGCGCTCCAGCTCCGTCCGGGACAGGGTCCGGGCGTCGACCGAGACTCCGCCCTTGGCCCCGCCGAACGGCAGGTTCAGGAGCGCCGTCTTCCACGTCATGAGCGCCGCGAGACCGCGGACCTCCTGGATATCGACCTCGGGATGATACCGGATCCCGCCCTTGGTCGGCCCGCGGGCGCCGTTGTACTGGACCCGATGCCCGATGTAGACGGACTCCGAGCCGTCGTCCCGGAGGATCGGGACCTGGACGGTCAGCTCCCGGAAGGGCGTGCTGAGCCGCTGGTGCATGGGCTCGCCGAGCTCCAGCGAAGCCACGGCGTCCTCGAACTGGATCTTCGCGATCTCCGCCAGGGAGAGTGGTCGCTGAGCCTCGACGTCGGATGCGGTGGTGGGCATGGCAGGCTCGGGGTGCAGGGGGTT
>JAWVYT010000378.1:0-3069 GCA_033722595.1 Longimicrobiales bacterium | reverse complement strand
GGGCGCGAGCTCATCGCTTCAGCCCTCCTCGCACGGTGGCGGCCAGGTCGCTGCTCGGGCGGCCGGCGTGGCGAACGAGCCCTACGGTCCCGCCGCCCGGACCGACTCGGAGACCCCCGACGCGAACTTCTCGAAGTTCTCTCGGAACATCTCCGCCAGCGCCTGGGCCTGATCGTCGTAGTCCGACGGCTGCTCCCACGTCTGCCGGGGACGGAGCACCTCGTCGGGCACCCCGCGGACGTGATCCGGGACCTCGAGCCCGAAGACCGGGTCCTCGTGGTATCGGGCGTCTTCCAGCTCGCCGGTCAGCGCGGCGGTCACCATCCGGCGCGTGTGACGCAGCGCCACCCGGTGACCCTCGCCGTACGGTCCGCCGGTCCAGCCGGTATTCACCAGCCAGGTGCTCACGTCGTACCGCTGCACGAGCTCCGCCAGCAGCTCGGCGTAGCGTCCGGGCGGGAGGGGCAGGAACGGCTCGCCGAAGCACGCGCTGAAGGTCGCCCTCGGCTCGGTCACGCCCTTCTCCGTGCCCGCGACCTTCGCCGTGTAGCCCGAGAGGAAGTGGTACGCCGCCTGGTCCCGATCCAGCCGGGCGATCGGCGGCAGCACGCCGAACGCGTCGGCCGTCAGGAAGATCACGTTCCTGGGGTGCCCGCCCCGCTTGTCGCGGACGGCGCCGGACACGTGGCTCAGCGGGTAGCTGGACCGGGTGTTCTCCGTGATCGTGTCGTCATCGAAGGCCGGGCTCCTGTCCTCGGCGAGGATCACATTCTCCAGGATCGCGCCGAACTGGCGGCTGGCCTTCCAGATGAGCGGCTCGCCCTCCTCGGAGAGCCGGATCACCTTGGCGTAGTTCCCGCCCTCGAAGTTGAACACGCCGTCCTCGGACCAGCCGTGCTCGTCGTCGCCGATGAGCCGGCGGTCGGGGTCGGTGGAGAGCGTGGTCTTGCCGGTCCCGCTCAGGCCGAAGAAGAGCGCGACATCGCCGTCATCCCCCATGTTCGCCGAGCAGTGCATGCTGAGCACATCGTGCTTCGGCAGCAGGTAGTTCATCACGCTGAAGATCGACTTCTTGATCTCCCCCGCGTACCGGGTGCCGCCGATCAGGACCTGCCGCTCCGCGAAGTTCACGACCACGAATGCGCCGCTGCGGGTCCCGTGCGTCTCCGGGTCGGCCCTGTACTCCGGCGCGTGGAGGACGGTGAAGCCGGCCTCGAACCGGCTCCGGTGCTCGCCGTGGGGTTCCAGGAACATGTTGTGGACGAAGACCGAGTGCCACGCGCTGGGCGTCACCACCCGCACGCTCAGCCGGTACTGCGGGTCGGCACCGGCCCACACGTCCCGTACGTACAGGTCGTCCTGCTGATCCAGGTACTTGATCACGTCGGACCGGAGCGCCTCGAAGTGGTGGGGCTCCATGGGCACGTTGACCTTGCCCCACGCGATCTCCGCCTCGGAGGACGACTCCCGGACGGTGAACTTGTCGTTCGGGCTGCGCCCCGTGTGCGGCTCCGTCACCGCCACGAACGAGCCGTCCGCCGACAGGCGCCCCTCGCCCCGCCATACGGCGTGCTCGATCAGCTCCGCCGGCGGCAGATTCCAGTGCAGCCGTCCGGTCGGACTCAGTCCGTGCTCGCTCAGCTCCGTGCGTTCCTGCGTGGTAGCCACTCGGCGTTCCTTTGTCTAGCGATCCGCTGTTGCCTCCGGCCTGGCCAGGCGGCTGCTTCGCTGCGCGTCCACCACCGCCAGCGCCGTCAGGTGCACCACATCGGCCGCCTCGCTCCCGCGCTGCAGCACGTGGACGGGCTTCGCCATCCCCATCAGCACCGGGCCGATCGCCTCGGCGTGCCCGATCCTCGAGAGAAGCTTGTACGCGATGTTGGCCGCGTCCAGGTTCGGGAAGATCAGCACGTTGGCCGCACCGCCCATGGTATTGAACGGGTAGCGCGTCTCCAGGATCTCGTCCACCACCGCGGTATCCGCCTGCATCTCCCCGTCGATCCGGAGCTCCGGCCGCTGCTCGCGCACGAGTGCTACCGCATCACGCACCTTCCGCGCCTCCGGCACCCGGGTCGATCCGAAGTTCGAAAACGACAGCATCCCGATCCGCGGCCGGATCCCCAGCCGCTCGACGAAGTCGGCGGCCATGAGCGCGATCTCCGCCAGCGTGCCGGCATCGGGGTCGATATTCACCGTCGTGTCGGCGAAGAAGATCATGTCGTGCTGCAGCGCCATGATGTAGAGCCCGGCCACGTGGTCCACCTGCGGCGCGGTCCCGATGCACTCCAGCGCGGGCCGGATGGTGTCGGGGTAGTGGTCGTCGATCCCGGCGATGGCGCCGTCGGCGTCCCCCTCGGCGACCATCATGTAGCCAAAGTACTTGGTGTGTCGAAGCCGATCGCGCGCCTCGCTGAGCGTGAGGCCCTTCCGCTGCCGGCGCTCGAACAGGGTCCGGGCGTAGTGCTCCTGCAGCGCCTCGTCGGCCCCGGGCTCGACGACCTCCACGCCGTCCAGGCTGATATTGAGATCCTCCGCCCGCCTCCGGATCCGGTCGGGTCGACCCAGCAGGACCGGCCGCACGATGCCCTCGCTCACCGCCTGGCCCACCGCCCGGATCACCCGGTCGTGCTCGCCGTCGGGGTACACGATACGGCGAGGGTCACGCTTCGCCTTCAGCGTGATGTCGCGCATGACCTCACGGCGCCGGCCGAGCCGGGCCTCCAGCATCGTCCGGTACTCCTCGGGCTTCACCGTGTGGCGGGCGACCCCGTCGTCCATGGCCGCCTCCGCGACCGCCGGCGCCACCCACAGCAGCACCCGATAATCGAACGGCTTCGGGATGATGTACCGGGGCCCGAACTCGAACGTCTCCTCGCCGTACGCCGCCGCCACGCTCTCCGGGACATCCTGCCGCGCCAGTTCCGCCAGCGCACGCGTGGCCGCCAGCTTCATGTTGTCCGTGATGGCCCGGGCCCGGACATCGAGCGCCCCCCGGAAGATGAACGGGAACCCCAGAACGTTGTTGACCTGGTTGTCGTAGTCGCTGCGACCCGTGGCCGTGATGGCGTC
>JAWVYT010000377.1:0-3088 GCA_033722595.1 Longimicrobiales bacterium | reverse complement strand
GCCGGCGTGAGGGTCGCGGAGAAGGTGGCGTCGCCGCGCTGGACCCGGAGGGAAAGCTCCCGGCCGGGGTGGTCGCGGACGATCCGGTTGACCGCCTGCCAGGTAGCGACGGGCCGGCCGTCGATGGCCAGGACCCGGTCGCCGGACCGGAGCCCGGCCCCGGCGGCGGCGCCGTGCTCGTCGACCAGCCCGATCACGGGCGGTGCATCGCTTACGGGCTCGAGGGCGACGGGCAGGAACTGGCGCTCCCGGGCCCGCTCCGGAACGGCGATGGTGACGGGGTCGCCGTGCTCGAACCGGAGCGTGAGGTCGCCGGCCTCCGCGGCCATGATGGCACGGCTGACGTCGTTCATGGTGGCGACCTCATGGTCCCCGACGCGGGTGATGCGCATCCCCGCAGTGGACGCCAGCGCCTCGGTCCCGTCGGACAGCCACTCCACGACGATGTTGCCCACCACCGGCTCGCTGGCCGACGGCATCCCCCGGGTCATGGCGAAGCCGGCGAAGAGGGCGACGCCCAGCACGACGTTCATGGCGACGCCCGCGGACAGGACGATCGCTCGCACGGCCGCGGGCTTGGCGGCGAAGGTGCGGTCCGGATCCACGCGGGCGGCCGGGTCGTCCTTCCCCTCGATCAGGTCCATCTCCTTCATCCCCGTGAGCTTGACGTAGCCGCCCAGGGGGAGCGCGGAGATGCGGAACTCGGTCTCGCCGCGCCGAAAGCCCACGAGTTTCGGGCCGAGCCCGATGGAGAACCGGGACACGTGGATGTCGAAGGCCCGAGCCGCCACGAAGTGGCCCAGCTCGTGGACGACGATGAGCACCCCCAGCACTCCCAGCGTGGCGACGATCGTGAGCAGCATGATCGGTTCCTGACCCTGCATTCGGCGTCGTTCCTCTGCCGGCAGCCCGGGGAGCGCCGTACGACCGAGGTCTTCCGAACACGGAAAGGGGCAGAAACCGTACCCGATCGGGCCGGGCGCCGAGATCACACCGTGGCGGGGGCGCGGGCGCCGCCTCGGCCCCGGCCCGAGGGTTGTACGCATGCATCACCCGTTGGATGGGCGCCGCGTTCGGCCGCGGCGTGCCCACGTAGACGCGGGTTTGGGCAGAAACGGTGCGGTCCTCCCCCGTCCGTCCTGACCCACCGGTGCTGCCGGCTTGCTCCGTGGCCGCTGCTGTCGTCATTATCAGAGGATTCGGCGATGCTTCACCGCCCCCTGCCCACGGATGCCCCCAACCAGGAGCGAGCCGGTTGTCTGCAGGAGTCGAGCGGCCGCCGCGTGATCCGCGTCGTGGTGGCCTACGCGTCCACCCTGGAAGCCCATGCTCGAAAACACTGATGCACTGCTCTCGCTGGCCGAGATCGCGGCGGCGTTCGCGGGGTTCGCGGCTCTGGTCAGCGTGATCCGCGGGGGTGGCGATCGCACCGACGTGGTCCACGACCTGCTGCGACTGCGGCTCGTGATCTCGAGCGGTGTGGCGGGCGTGGCGGCGGCGCTGGTGCCCGTGGGCCTCGCGGGCTACGGGCTCGACACCGAGTGGACATGGCGGCTGGCCGCTTTGCTGTTCCTGGTCTTCGACAACGGCATCATCGTCTCGTTCCTGCGGGCGTATCAGCCCGTCCGGGGCACCTTCCCACCGGACCGCCTGGCGGTGACCGTGGTGTCGATCCTGGAGCTCGTGGAGCAGGCCAGCCTGCTGACCGTGGCCTTCGGTCTGATCGTCGGGGCTGCCCCCGCGCTGTACGTCACTGCGCTCATCGCCAATATCTGCCAGGCGGGCTTCATCTTCGTCCGGTTCGTGGGCTCCGCGTTCCGCCACGCCCGGGAGCTGAGATGAGGCAGGGGCCCGCGGGCAAGGTGCCCAGGAGTACTCAATGAGAAACTGCGCGCTGTACTGCCTTCTGGCGGTCGTCAGTCTGTTCGTGCCGGGGCCCCTGTCGGGCCAGGCCGGCGACACGGTCCGGAGCACGCTGGTCACGGTCGAGATCGCCTCGGGCCGGATCGACACCATCCACAGCGAGGTGCGTCACTTCGAGGCGCCGAACTGGTCGCCGGACGGGCGCGACTTCATCGTCAACAGCGACGGGCTCCTCTACCGCCTGCCGGCCGGCGGCGGCGGGCTCGAGGTGATCCCTACGGGGTTCGCGACGCGGCTCAACAACGACCACGGGATCTCGCCCGACGGCGACAGCCTGGTGATCAGCCACGCGGCCGAGGAGCACATCGAGGACCCCGACCAGGCCTGGCTCGCGTCCAGTATCTATGTCCTCCCTGCGGCGGGGAGCCCCACACCGCGGAAGGTCACGGACCGGGCGCCCAGCTTCTGGCACGGCTGGTCGCCGGACGGCGCCACGCTGGCGTACACGGCGCTCCGGGACGGCGCGTGGGACGTCTACGCCATCCCGGTGGCCGGCGGGGAGGAACGGCGGCTCACCACGTGCCCCGGGCTCGATGACGGCCCCGACTACTCCCCCGACGGTACGTTCATCTACTACAACTCCTACTGCAGCGGCAGCATGGAGATCTGGCGGATGCGGGCGGACGGGACCGGGCACCGGCAGCTCACCGACGACGCCTACTCCAGCTGGTTCCCGCACCCGTCCCCGGACGGGCGCTGGCTGGTGTACCTCGCCTACCTGGAGGACCAGGGCGAGGCGCACCCGTTCGGCCGGCAGGTCAAGCTCCGGCTCATGGACGTGCGGGACGGCTCGGTGCGGGACCTGACGGCGCCGTTCCACGGGGGCCAGGGCACCCTGAACGTGCCCTCGTGGTCACCGGACAGCCGGAGGGTGGCGTTCGTCGTCTACGACGACGGCTAGCCGGCTCCGGCGGCGGACGCTGCCAGGTGACGAACGGCTCGGTGAGGGTGAGCGCGCCTTCCGTACCGATGACCGCCGCCCGCTGGTAGAGCCCTCCGTCGACGCTGCACCCGTTTCTTGCCGCGGCGGCTTCCGACAGCGTATGATGGCGGCTGGTCCGCGCGCGGAGCCCCAGATCGCAACCTCGAGAGCCGACGTATGCCAACCCTCGTCCGCATCGCGCCGAACCGAACGTTCTCCCGACTCGTGGTGTGCCTCGTCCTG
>JAWVYT010000376.1:0-3094 GCA_033722595.1 Longimicrobiales bacterium | reverse complement strand
GGCTCCGTGAGGAGATCGCTCACGCCAGCGCTTCCGCCTGCCGCTCCAGCGCCTCGCGAAGCTCCGTCATCCCCGACGGACACCGGACCCCGAACAGCTCCAGCTCCTCCACCAGCGTCTCGGCACCGGCGCCGCCCGCGTACACCTCCACCTCCTCGGGCAGACTCGCGCGAATCGATCGGAACCGGGACTGCACGTCCGCCGACGACCCCGGATACACCACGCTCACGCACAACGCCCGGGCCCCCGACCGCTGCGCCGCGTCCACCAGATCCTCCGGCGGCAGGTCCGGCCCGAGATACACGACCCGCCAGCCCGCGAGCTCTGCCGCCGCCGCCGCCATGAGCGCGCCCACCTCGTGACGCTCCCCCGACAGCGTGCCCACCAGCGCGATCGGGCCGTCGCCGCTCCCGTCACGCAGCGATGTCAGGACCCGCGAGATCGCCGCGCTCGCCACGTGCTCCTGCGATGGCGTGATCTCGCCCGCGTGCCACGCCTCGCCCAGACGATGCAGCAGCGGCGCCGCCACCGTCTCGGCGAACCCCGACAGCCCCTGCGCCAGCATCGACCTCCGCAGCGACGCCTCCAGAGCCGGACCGTTCAACGAGGTCGCCAGCTCGTACAGACGATCCACGTCCGCTCCCGCCGGCCGCAGCTCCGCCTTGGCCGCCTCATCGCCCCGAACCAGCTCCGCCAGAGCCTCGCCCGGCAAGTCCACCACCGAGCTGATGCTCCGACCTCCCTCCGTGGCTCGATGCAGCAGCCGCAGCCGCTCGATCTCCGCGTCCGAGTACACCCGCTGGCCCGCGTCGTCCCGCTCCGGCTCCACCGCGCCGTACCGCCGCTCCCACGCCCGGATCACGTCCGGCGTCAGCCCTGTCCGCTCCGCGGCCACCCCGATGGGATGCCGTGGCACCTCGAAGTCCGTGTTCATGGCTCCCAAGGTGTCATTTTGTTCACCTCTTGTCAAGGCCATATATCGACAACCCCTTGACACTCGTGCCGGAACCGCTATTTTGTCCTGTACAATGGTTGGACAATGAACCGAACCGAGGAGTCGAGACATGAGGAAGATCGGGATGACCGTGGCGCTGATGGCGGGGCTGCTGGTCCCGGGTCAGGTACTGGCGCAGGGCTACGGAGAGAAGAGCGGGAAGACGATCGTGGATGTCGCCATGGAGGCGGGCAGCTTCGAGACGCTGGTGACGGCGGTGAAGGAGGCCGGACTGGTGGAGGTGCTGAGCTCGGAGGGACCGTTCACGGTGTTCGCGCCGACGGATGAGGCGTTTGCGGCGCTGCCGGAGGGCACGCTGGAGGCGCTGCTGGCGGATCGGGAGGCGCTGAAGGCCGTCCTGACGTATCACGTGATCCCGGGCAAGGTGATGGCGCGGGACGTTCTGGCGGCGGAGCGGGTCCGTCCCGAGACGGTGCAGGGCGCCGCGCTGGACGTGCGGGTCATGAACGAGGGTGTGATGGTGAACGATGCCCGGGTGGTGCAGACGGACATCGAGGCGTCGAACGGCGTGATCCACGTGATCGACTCGGTGGTGCTGCCGCCGTCGATGCGGTCCTCGGCGGAGAGCTACTGAGCCGGATGGGACCCGTGGCGCCGGAAGGCGTCCGCGAGGAACGGGGGGCGCGGCTGTGAGGTCGCGCCCTTCGTGCATCCGGGCCCGGCCGGTCGTGCGCGCGCCCGTTCCCGGCCACGGGCCCGCCGGGTCGGAAGCAGTGTGGCCAGGCTATGCTGTCCGGTCGGTGGAATCGGTTCCGGCCAGGCGGAGCAGCAGCCGGCGAACGGGCTCGGCGCGCTCGCACTCCAGGCAGTCGCGGCCGAGCTCGAGACACG
The DNA here is from genome assembly GCA_033722595.1 of Longimicrobiales bacterium. Lineage (GTDB taxonomy): Bacteria > Gemmatimonadota > Gemmatimonadetes > Longimicrobiales > RSA9 > JAWVYT01. The sequence continues at coordinate 1,248 of JAWVYT010000376.1, read as the reverse complement.
GCACGCCGTCGGCCTGGGCGTCGGCGCAGCAGACGCCCAGGGGCAGCAGCCATTCGATGGCGCGGCGGACTTCGGCGGGGGACAGCTCCATGGTGACCTCCTCGTGGTCCTCCCGCGGGCAGGTGCGGCTGTCGCAAGCTAGACCCGGGCGGTGCCGCGGGGCAATGCCGGGGGTGCGGCCTCTGCCGAGCCGTCCGGTCCCACCCGGAGGCGGCGTCCTGCGAACTCCCACAAGATTTTCAAGCACATCCCTACGTCGTGATCGGTGACCTCCCCGCATCTTGGGGATGGAGAACCGTGTCAGAAGGCAACACTCGCCAGGGAGTACCCATGCGGGAGCTGCGTATCCATGGGCGGGGCGGACAGGGCGCGGTCATCGCCTCGAAGGTGCTGGCCGTGGCGCTCTTCCGGGAGGGGCGGTGGGTCCAGTCGTTCCCGGCGTTCGGCGTGGAGCGCCGGGGCGCGCCGGTGACGGCGTTCCTCCGTCTCGACGACGAGCCGATCCGCCTCCGCTGCGAGATCCGGGAGCCGGACGACCTGATCGTCCTGGACCCGACGCTGGTGGACGCCATCGACGTCACAGCGGGTCTGAAGGAGGGGGGCGGAATCCTGATCAACACGGATCGGCCTCCTTCGGCGTATTCGGACCTCACGGCCCGGTACGCAGTGGCGACGGTGGATGCGAGCGCCGTGGCGACGGCCCGGGGGATCGGGAGCCGGTCGCAGCCGATCGTGAACACGGCGATCCTGGGCGCGTTCGCCACGTGGTCGGGGCTGGTGAGCCTGGACAGCGTCTGCGCGGCCATCGCCGAGGAGGTCCCGTCGCGGACGGAGGAGAACCAGGCGGCTGCCCGGGAGGCCGCGGCGCTCCTCCGCACGGTGGAAGCGGCTCCGGAGGTGGCCCGTGTCTAGTCCGTTCGGCGCTCCGTACATCTCGGCGAGTCGTACCAGCACGCGGGAGAACCGGACGGGCTCGTGGAAGTACATCCGGCCCATGTATCGGGATGCGGTTGCCCCGTGCAACCAGGCGTGTCCGGCGGGCGTGGACGTGCAGGGCTATCTGAACCTGCTGCGTCAGGACCGCCTGGACGAGGCGCTGGACCTGCTGGCCCGGGAGAACCCGATGCCGGCCATCACCGGCCGGGTCTGCCACCACCCGTGCGAGGCGGGGTGCAACCGCCGGGACTTCGATGCCGCGGTGGCCGTCCACGCGATCGAGCGGGCCGTCGGCGATGAGATCCTGGCCCG
>JAWVYT010000375.1:0-3095 GCA_033722595.1 Longimicrobiales bacterium | reverse complement strand
TGCGCACTGGTGGTCGACGGGCTGCTGAACGCCATCAAGCTGGCCCTGGCCAAGCACGACAATATCGAGATTCGCGGGTTCGGCACCTTCAAGGTCCGGGAGCGGAAGGCCCGGGTCGCCCGGAACCCCCGGACCGGGGAGCGCGTGGAGGTCCCCGCCCGGTCGGTGCCGGTGTTCAAGCCCTCGAAGGACCTCAGGGAGCGGGTCGAGGAGATGGACACGAAGGCCATCTCCACGCCCTGACCTCCAGGGGGCGACCCCGAGAGCGGAGGGATCGGGCCCTGTCCGGCAGCTCGCCGGGCGGGGCCCGCCCATTTTTAACGGATCCGGGACCCGGAACGTCCGATGGGGCGGCAATGACGGAGACAGCGGTGGCCACACGGGTGGACGACGACGGGCTCGTGGAGCGGGCCCGAGCAGGCGAGACGGCGGCGCTGGACGCGTTGGTGTCCCGTCACCACGAGGCCGTCTATCAGGTCGCGTACCGGGTCCTGGGCGATCCGGACGCCGCGGCCGATGCCGCGCAGGACGCGTTCGTGAAGGCGATCCGCGGGCTGCCGGGGTTCCGGGGCGATGCCAGCTTCCGGACCTGGCTGCTCCGGATCGCCGCCAACGTGGCGACATCGGCCGGCCGCCGGACCACGCGCCGCGCGGAGGTCGCGCTGGACGCGGCGCCGCAGCAGGCGGGCGGACTCGCCGACCCGGAGCGCCGGGCGCTGACCCGCACGGAGGCCGCGCGGGTGGAGCGGGCCCTTGCGGAGCTGCCGGAGAAGCAGCGGCTGGCGGTGAGCCTGCGGATCCACGAGGACCTGAGCCACCGCGAGATCGGTGCGATCATCGGGTCGTCGGAGGGCGCGGCCCGCGTGAACTACCACCTGGGGATCAAACGACTGAGGGAGCTGCTGACATGAATACCGGCTGCGAGTTCTACGGCGACGCGCTGGTGGAGCTGGTCCGGGGCACGCTGGACCCGGAGCGGACCCGGCGCGTCGAGCTGCACCTGGAGACGTGTCCCGACTGCCGGGACGCGCTGGAGGTGGTGCAGGCGGTCCGGTCCTCGACGGCGGAGGCGCCCTCCGGGCTGGAGTCCCGGATCCGGGACGCCGTCCGGGCCGCGGCCCGGGAGCGGGTCGTGGTCCGGAAGCCCCGGATCGCGCCGGTGGGAGAGCGACACTGGTGGCAGGACCGGCGGGGCTGGGCGGTGCCGGTCGCCGCCGTGGCCGCACTGCTGCTGTGGATCGGCGGGCAGCTCGCGTCGCCGGGCCAGCCGGTCGAGGGCGGGCAGGAGGCGGAGGCCGCCGCGTACGACCCGTACGGGGCCTGGCCGGCGTCGGACGGGGTGGTGGCCGGGGACGTGGTGCTGAGCGAGCTGTCGGAAGAAGAGCTGGAAGCCCTGTTGGAGGAGATGCAGTCATGAGAACGATCTGGCTGGTGGTGCTGGCGCTGATGGTCCCGGCGGTCGGAGTCGCCCAGGTCCGGGGTCCGGGCCCGGATCGCCGGGCCGAGCTGGAGCAGCGGGTGCGCCAGCAGTTCCTGGCCCATGTGGCCCAGCGGCTGGACCTGACCCGGAGTCAGCGTGTGCAGGTCCGGGCCGTGCTGACGGAGGCCGCAGAATCCCGGCGGGACCTGGCGCTGGAGAGCCAGGCGCTCCGTATCGACCTGCTGCAGGCGGTCCGCGATGAGGACGCCGAGATGGCGCGCTTCGAGTCGATCCTCGAGCGGCTCGGCGCGCTCCGGGCGCGGGAGCGCGAGATCGAGCAGGCGGAGGAAGCCGCGCTGGCCGAGGTCCTGGACCCCCGGCAGCGGGCCATCTTCCTCATGCTCCGGATGCAGCTGAACGAGCGGATCCAGCAGATGCGCGGCCGGGGCGGGCCCGGGGGCGGGCCGCCTGGCGGCTCGCCGTTCATCTGATCGCTCGGTCCGGTCCCCGACCCGCCCGGTCCACGGCCCCCGGTTGAACCCGACCGGGCGGACCGGGTATCTTCGGACATGCGCGTCCGAACCCTTCTCTTCGCGACCTACCGGGAGCTGGCCGGCACCGACGAGCTCGAGCTGGAGCTTCCGGGCGGGGCTACGGCCGGCGATCTGGTCGAGCGGCTCCGAGCCCGGCCGGGGCTCGACCGCCTGCCCACGGAGCCCGCGCTCGCGGTGAACCAGGTGTACGCCCCACTGTCCACGCCGCTGTCCGACGGCGACGAGATCGCCGTGCTCCCCCCGGTGGCCGGCGGATGAGCGGGGTCTCCGTCGTGACCCGTGACCCCATCGTGCCCGGCGATGTCCTCGCCCGGGTGGGTGCCGCCGAGGACGGCGCGGTGGTCCTCTTTCTGGGCACGGTCCGCAACCACAACGAGGGCGCGGCGGTGACGGGCATGACCTACGACGCCTACGACGAGATGGCCACCAAGGTGCTCACGGAGATCGCCGGCGAGGCGGCCGAGCGGCTGGGCACGGACCGGGTTGCGGTCGTCCATCGCGTCGGCGCGCTGGAGATCGGCGACGTGAGCGTGGCCATCGCGGCGTCGAGCCCGCACCGGGCCGAGGCGTTCGACGCCGCCCGCTACGTCATCGAGGAGATCAAGAAGCGGCTTCCGGTATGGAAGAAGGAGCACTACGTGGAGGCCGAGTCCCGGTGGCTCGATGGCCAGGCGCCGCCGGTCGGGACGGACGCGGAGGCGCCCCGTGATTAGCGAGCGGAAGGACGGGCGCCCGGAGCACGGGCCGGAGGACGCGATGCGAGACACGTTCGGGCGTCGCATCGAGTACCTGCGCATCTCCGTGACCGACAAGTGCAACCTGCGGTGCGTGTACTGCATGCCGCTCCACGGGCTCCCCTGGTTGAAGCGGAGCGAGCTGCTGAGCTACGAGGAGATCCGGGATATCGTGGCCACCATGGCGCCGATGGGCCTGCGCCGGGTCCGGATCACCGGAGGCGAGCCGCTCGTCCGGCGGGACCTGCCGACCCTGATCGGGTTGCTCGACGCCGTCGACGGCATCGAGGACATCGCGCTGTCCACCAACGCCGTGCTCCTGGGCGATATGGCCGAGGCGCTCCGGGACGCCGGCGTCCGACGGGTCAACGTCTCGCTCGACTCGCT
>JAWVYT010000374.1:0-3108 GCA_033722595.1 Longimicrobiales bacterium | reverse complement strand
CCGGTCCACGGCCTCCTCGGGCGAGTCGGTGATCAGGATGAGCTCCAGGTCCCCGGGGCTGATCTTGCCCCCGGCCATCATGGTGCCCCGGAGCCAGTCGATGAGCCCGCTCCAGTAGTCGGAGCCCATGAGCACGACGGGGAAGTCGCGCACCTTCCGGGTCTGGATCAGCGTCAGCGACTCGAACAGCTCGTCCATGGTGCCGAAGCCGCCAGGGAAGATGACGAACCCCTCGGCGTACTTCACGAACATGGTCTTCCGGACGAAGAAGTACCGGAAGTTCACGGCTGTCTTCACGTAGGAGTTCATGCCCTGCTCGAAGGGCAGCTCGATGTTGCACCCCACCGAGGGCCCCCCGGCCTCGGTGGCCCCCTTGTTGGCCGCCTCCATAATCCCGGGTCCGCCGCCGGTGATGACGCCGAAGCCCCGGTCCACCAGGATCCGGGCGGTCTCCTCGGCGGCGCGGTACCACGGGTCGGACCCGTCCACCCGGGCGCTGCCGAAGATCGACACCGCGGGGCCCATCTCCGCCAGGGTATCGAACCCCTCGACGAACTCGCCCATGATCCGGAACACGCGCCACGGGTCGCTGTGGATGAACTCCGGCGCCTCGACCTCGTCCCGCTGCAGGAACCGCTCGTCCTCGGTCTCCCGGTCCCGGCCCTCCCGCGGCTGGTTCAGCTCCGGGACGGGCCGGTCGCCCGTGCGGCCCGCCGGGATCTCCGGATCGGGCGACGACGCGGGGCCGGCGACGTGCCCGCCGTCCGCGTCCCCCGTCTCTTCCGACCCGCGATCCTGGTCCTCGCTCGACTCCGTCATGTGCTCTTCCGTAGCGCGATGACTCGGCCGCCCGGGTTCGGGTCGGCCCGAGTCCGGAAGCTCCGCCCGCCGGCGGCCGCCGTCAAGAAGAGGGCGGCCGGCGCGGGTGCCGGGCGAGCGTCGCATTTCTTCCCCGCGGCGGGTCATTCCCGTAGCTTGATGTCCACCATGCAGCCCCATCCCGAGGTGAGCGTCATCATCCCGTGCCGCGACGAGGCGGCGACCATCGCGTCGGTGGTCCGGTCGGCGTCCGCCGCGCTGGCGGAGGGCGGGTACGACGGCGAGGTGGTGGTGGTGGACAACGGGTCCGGGGACGGCTCGGCGGAGCGGGCGGCGGCGGCCGGCGCCCGGGTGGTTCATCAGCCGATCCCCGGCTACGGCGCGGCGTGCATCCACGGGCTGGAGCAGGCCCGGGGCGAGATCCTGGTGGTGGTGGACGCCGACGGCACGTACGACCTCTCGGAGCTGAACCGGTTCGTGGAGCCGCTGAAGACGGGGTACGAGATGGTGCTGGGCACCCGTCGGAACGGGCTGATCGAGCCGGACGCCATGCGGAAGCGCCACCGCCACTTCCTGGAGCCCGCCCAGACCGCGCTGAGCCGCTGGTTCTACCACCTCCGGGTCTCCGATGTCCGGTGCGGGTTCCGGAGCGTGCGCCGGGAGGCGCTGGAGAAGCTGGAGCTGGGCGCCACGGGGATGGAGTTCGCCAGCGAGATGCTGGTGGAGGCCGCCCGGGCGGACCTGGACGCCGTGGAAGTCCCGGTCACGTTCCGGCCCCGGCCGGAAGGCGGCGATCGTCGGAGTATGGTCGACGGCTGGCGGGTGGCCCGTCAGCTCCTGATGCTGAGCCCGACGCGGCTGTTCATCGTACCGGGCCTGATCCTCCTGCTGCTCGGTGTGGGCCTCGAGCTGGCGCTGCTGCCGGGGCCGCTCACCGTCGCCGAGTTCACCATGGACTTCCACTTCATGTTCGTGGGCGGCGCCGTCGCGATCCTGGGGACGCAGCTGCTCCTCCTCGGCATCTACGCGAAGACGTGGACCCTGGTGAACGACCCGGGGCTCGCCGACCCGTGGATCCGGTGGCTAAACCTCCACTACTCACTGGAGCGCGGCGTGGCGCTGGGCGGGTTCATCTTCGCCGCCGGCCTCATCATCAACGTGTGGATCCTGGCCGACTGGCTCGAGGGCGGCGCCGGCGTCCTCTTCGCCGTCCGACCGGCCACGCTCGCGCTCACGCTCATGGTGGTCGGCGCCGAGCTGGTCTTCGCGTCGTTCTTCCTGAGCGTGCTCCGCAGCGAGGGGTTCGGCCGATCGTGAGCGGGGGCTCGGGAACGGCGCCGACGGCCGGGCCGTCCGGGCCCGAATCCGGGGCCGACGGACGCACCGGGATCACCGTCGTCATCCCCGTCCGGAACGGCGGCCGCCACTTCGAGCGGTTGACGCGTCACCTGACGGCGCTCACGGCCCGCCTGCCGCAGGTGGAGGTGCTGGTCATCGACAGCGGCTCCGACGACGGGACGCCGGAGCGGGCCGAGGCGGCCGGCTTCCGGGTCCACCGGATCGCGCCGGAGGAGTTCGGCCACGGCCGGACCCGTAACCTCGGCGTGGAGCGGGCCCGGGGCGAGGTCGTCTGCTTCCTCACCGACGACGTTCTCCCCATCACGCCGGACTGGCCGCTGCGCTTCGCGGCGGCCCTCGAGGACCGGGCGGTGGCGGGCGTCTACGGCCGGCAGGTGCCGCGGGACGCCACGACCATGGAGATGTTCTTCGTGGCGCTGAACTACCCGCCGGAGCCGCTCCGGTACGCGCCCCACCCCGATGGCCACCATCCCCGGCCGGGACGGGTCGTCTTCTCCAATGCGTTCAGCGCGGTCCGCCGTGACGTGGCGCTGGAGATCCCCATCCCCGAGGAAGCCGACTACAGCGAGGACCAGATCTGGGCCCGGAAAGCGCTCAAGTCCGGGTACGCCATCGTGTACGAGCCCGAGGCCGAGGCGCTCCACGCCCACGTCTACCGGCTCCGGGGCGTCTTCCGCCGGAGCTTCTTCGTCGGGCGCGCCCTCCGGGCCGCCGGGATCGATCGTGGCGCCAGCTTCGCCGAGTCGGTCCGGTTCCTGACCCGCGAGGTCGTCTACTTCATCCGGCAGGGCCATATCCACCGGCTCCCGCAGCTGCTGCCGTACGAGTTCCTCCGCTGGCTCGGCTTCCACGTCGGCCGGCTCAGCGGCGGTCGGGGCGCGTCGACGGTCGGGTGGTCGGCGAGCGGGGGAGCCGGGGGGTCGTGATGGT
>JAWVYT010000373.1:0-3116 GCA_033722595.1 Longimicrobiales bacterium | reverse complement strand
GCGCCCTCGGTCCGGTCCAGCCCCTTCAGCGTTCGCAGCACCGCGTCCGTCGCGCCGGCCTCGCCCAGGCGGACGTACCGGCCGCCGGTGATGTCGGCGACATCGCGCAGCAGCGCCTCGTTCAGCCGCGAGATCACGACCTCCCCGTCCGGTCCCCGTTTGTACGACTCGGTGCCGCCCTCCCGGGCTTCCGGGATCGGCGCGCCCTCGGTGGTCCCTACCCCGACCGCGTGGATCGTGATCCCGGCCGTGGCCGCGCGCTCCGCGGCCTCCCGCACGGCCGCTTCGTCGTCGAGCTCCTCGCCATCGCTGACCAGAAGCACCGTGCCCTGGCGCGTCTCATCGCGGCCGAGCGCCATGTCCGTGGCCTGCCGGACGGCGGCCGCGAGCGACGACCCGCCCTGGCTCACGATCTCGGGGTCCAGCGCGTCGAGGTACAGCTGGAGCGCGCTGTGGTCGACCGTCATCGGCGCCAGCACGTACGCCCGGCCGGCGAACGCGACCATCCCGATGCGGTCGCCGGACAGCTCCCGGAGCACCCGCTGCGCCAGCACGCGCTCCCGGGCCAGCCGGCTCGGCGCGACGTCGCGGGCCAGCATCGACTTCGACACGTCCAGCGCCAGCACCACGTCGGCCGAGATCGTCTCCTCCTCCACGCTCTCCAGCCCCCACCGGGGTCCGGCGGCGGCGAGGCCGAGCGCGAGCGCGGCGCCCACGAGCAGCGCGGCCCGGTCCCAGGGCGTCCGGGTCAGGTCGCCCGCGCCCAGCCGTTCCAGCAGCGGCGTCGACCCCAGCGCCCGGGCCGCGCGCCGGCGGCGCCGGACCCAGACCCACACGGCGAACGCGACGGCGGCCGGGAGCGCCGGCACGAGCCAGATCAGCTGCGGGTGCTCGAAGCTCATGGCACCCTCCCCCACCGCGTGGCCAGGAGCCCCCACTCGGCGGCGAACAGCAGCACCGCGAGGGCCACGAACGGCAGGTGACGGGGCGTGTAGTTCGTGTACGTCCGGACCTCCACCTCCGTCTTCTCGAGCTCGTCGATCCGCTGGTAGATGCTGTCCAGCGCGGCCTCGTTCGTGGCCCGGAAGTACTGGCCCTCCGTGATCGCCGCGATCTCCGTCAGCAGCTCCTCGTCGATATGGACCGGCAGGTTCGCGTACTGGTACCCGCCGAGCAGCCCGCGGGCGATGGGGATCGGAGCGACGCCCTCGCTGCCCACGCCGATGGTGTAGATCCGGATCCCGAACGCCGCCGCGGCCCGGGCGGCGGTGATCGGGTCGATCTCGCCCCGGTTGTTCTCGCCGTCCGTCATCAGGATCATGACCCGCGACTCGCCCGGCGCCCGCCGGAGCCGGTTCGCCGCCGTCGCGATGGCCGTCCCGATCGCCGTCCCATCCTCCAGCTGGCCCGTCTCCAGCTGCTCGAGCGCGCGATACAGGACGGCGTAGTCGATGGTCAGCGGCACCTGGGTCAGGGCTTCCGCGGCGAAGGCGACCATACCGATCCGGTCGTACTGGCGCCCCCGGACGAACTCGGCGACCTCCTCCTTCGCCACCGCCAGCCGGTTCCGGGGGTGGAAGTCCTCGGCGAGCATGGACGTGGAGATGTCGACCACCACGGCGATGGCGATCCCCTCCGCGTCCACGTCCGTGCGGGAGATCCCCGTCCGGGGGCCCGCCAGCGCGACGATGAGCACGACCACGGCGCCGGTCCGCAGCCAGTCGGGTGCGCGGGCCAGCCAGCGGACCGCCCCCGACGCCAGCTCGCCGACCGTCCCCGCCCTCGAGAAGAGGAGCGACCGCCGACGGCGGTGGCGGTACAGGTGCCAGAGCGGCACGGCCAGGAGCAGGAGCAGCGCCCACGGACGGGCGAAGTCGGGGGTCATGCCGCCTCCTCCGTCACCGGCTCCCGCCGCGGCGGCCAGTCGAACGCCAGGACCCACTGCCGCGCCGCCTCCCACTCCGCCACGGCCGTGTCCCCATCGGGCTCCCGACGGGCGAACTTGACCCGGTCCGCCGGGTCCAGCACCTCCCGGAGCCCGGCCGCCTCCGACGGCCCGACCTGCGCCCGGAGCCGCGACAGCAGCTCCGTCGTGGTCAGGTCCTCGCCCCAGCCCGGCTCCAGCGCCGCCATGTAGTCCCGCACGGCGTCGGAGAACCGCGTGTAGAACTCCTTCACCTCGCCGCGCTCCAGCAGGCCCGCCTTCCTCGCCGCATCCAGCATCGCCAGCGCGCGCTCCCGCGGCGGGATCCGCGGCGCCAGCGGCTCCACCGCCTGGTCCCCGGGCCGCCGCCGACGCCACCACCAGACGAGCACGGCGATCGCGGCCAGCAGCGCCAGGACGAGCAGCAGGATCGTGGTCCACGCCCAGCTCGGCCCCAGGACGCCCCGGGCCGGCCGCGGCTCCACCCCCGTCGTGTCCGGCGGCAGCACCGACACGACCGTCAGCGCCGGCAGCACGGCCCGTGTCGTCCGCGGCGACTCTCCGCCGCCCACCACCTCAACGGTCACGACCGGCAGCGAAAGCTCCCCCGTCCGCCACGGCGTGACTGCGTACACACCCGTGCGGACCCGCTGCCCGTCCGCCAGCGTGTCCACGCGCTCCGTGACCCGGGCCGCGTTCTCCAGGTCGCCCGTGACCGGCAGCGTGTCCGGCCAGACGACCCGCTCTCCGGGCGCCACCGGCACGGGGACCACCACCGGCACCACGTCCCCGACCCGCGCCGTATCCGACCCCAGCAGCCCCCGGACGTCCTGGCCCGCCGCGGGCATCGCCGCCAGCAGGAACGCCAGAAGGAGACCCACCGCCGCGACCGCAGCCCCCGCCCCACGAGCTCGCCCCGCACCCGACCCGAACCCGGACCCCGACCGGAACGGCGATCCGAACCCGAACCCTGCCTCGGACCCGAACACGGACTCGAAATCGAAATCGAAATCGAAATCGTTCACCGCCGCCCCCGCCGCTCCCGGGCCTTGAAGAACTGCATGAGCGGCCCCACGTACGACCGGTCCGTGCGGACCTCGATCTCGTCCACGGCCAGCCGCCGGAACAGCGACCGCAGCGCCTGGTCCTCCGCGCCCGCCCGGCTCCCGTAGCGACCGCGGACGGCCTCGCG
>JAWVYT010000372.1:0-3123 GCA_033722595.1 Longimicrobiales bacterium | reverse complement strand
TGGGCCCGAGCGGGTTCCTGCCCAGCACGAACGACCCGAGCCTGGGCGCCATGACGTACGCCGAGCTGGTGGACGTCTTCGCGGAGCAGGCGGCGGCGCTGGTGGAGGGGGGCGTGGACGTGCTCCTCATCGAGACGAGCCAGGACATGCTGGAGGTGAAGGCGCAGGTCACGGGGATCCGGCGGGCGCTGGACGAGCTGGGTCGCCCGGACGTCGCGATCCAGGCGCAGGTCACGCTGGACACGTCCGGTCGGATGCTGCTCGGCACCGACATCGGCGCGGCGGCCACGATCCTGGAGGCGCTCCGGGTCGACGTGCTGGGGCTGAACTGCTCCACGGGCCCCGAGCACATGCGGGAGCCGGTGCGCTGGCTGGCGGAGAACACGGCGCTGCCCATCAGCGTGATCCCCAACGCCGGGATCCCGCACAACGAGGGTGGCGTGGCCGTGTACCCGCTGACGCCCGAGGAGCTGGCCGACGCCCACGAGATGTTCGTGACGGAGCTGGGTGTCGCCGTCGTGGGCGGCTGCTGCGGCACCACGCCGGAGCACCTCCGGCAGGTGGTGGACCGGCTGCGCGGGCAGGCGCGGGCCGCCCGGCAGGTGACGCCGGTGCCGCGGGTCGCCAGCGCCATGACGGCCTACGACATGGCGCAGATTCCGGCCCCCACGCTCATCGGCGAGCGGGTGAACACCCAGGGCTCGCGGAAGGTGAAGCGGCTGCTGCTGGACGACGACTACGAGGGCGTCCGGGACGTCGCCCGGGGCCAGGTCGAGGGTGGGGCCCACCTGCTGGACGTGTGCGTGGCGCTGACCGAGCGGCAGGACGAGGCCGCCCAGATGCGCACGCTGGTCAAGCTGCTGGCCCAGTCCGTGGAGACACCGCTGGTGATCGACACGACCGAGGCCGACGTGGTCCAGGCGGCGCTGGAGCAGTACCCCGGACGGGCGGTCATCAACTCCATCAATCTGGAGAACGGTCGCGAACGGATCGACGAGGTGGTCCCGCTCGCCCTCGAGCACGGCGCGGCGCTCGTGGCGCTGACCATCGACGAGGACGGGATGGCCAAGACGGCCGAGCGGAAGGTCGCCATCGCGGAGCGGATCCACGAGATCGTCGTCGGTGAATACGGGCTCCGCCCCAGCGACCTGATCTTCGACGACCTGACGTTCACGCTGGCCACCGGCGATGACGAGTTCCGGAAGAGCGCGATCGCCACGCTCGACGGGATCGAAGGGATCAAGGAGACGCTCCCGGGCGTGCTGACGAGCCTGGGCGTGAGCAACGTCAGCTTCGGGCTACAGCCCCACGCCCGCGCGGTGCTCAACTCCGTGTTCCTCCACCACTGCGTGGAGCGCGGGCTGGACATGGCCATCGTGAACCCGGCCCACATCACCCCCTACGCCGAGGTCGACGAGGAGCAGCGCGCGCTGGCCGACGACCTCATCTTCGACCGCCGCGACGACGCCCTCGCCCGGTTCATCGCGTTCTACGAGGAGCACAGCGTCGAGGAGGAGGCGGAAGGCGATCCCCGGGAGGAGATGGAGACCGACGCCGCCATCCACTGGAGCATCCTGCACAGGAAGAAGGACGGGGTCGAGGCGCTGGTGGATGAGGCCATCGCCATGAGAATGACGTCGTCGGGCGGCGCCTCGACTCCGACTACGAAGCCGGCAGCCGATGCCGCCGACATCCCGAACCCGGTCTCCCACGCGGCCGGCGTGGATGTCCTGAACAACGTCCTGCTGCCGGCCATGAAGGAAGTCGGCGACAAGTTCGGCGCGGGCGAGCTGATCCTGCCGTTCGTGCTGCAGAGCGCGGAGGTCATGAAGAAGTCGGTCGCGCGGATGGAGACGTACCTGGAGAAGGTGGAGGGCGAGTCGAAGGGGACGGTGGTGCTGGCGACGGTCTACGGCGATGTGCACGACATCGGCAAGAACCTGGTCCACACCATCCTCGAGAACAACGGCTACACCGTCCACGACCTGGGCAAGCAGGTCCCGGTGAACGACATCATCGCGAAGGCCGAGGAGACCGACGCCGACGTCATCGGGCTCAGCGCGCTCCTGGTGAGCACGTCGAAGCAGATGCCGGCGGCGGTCCAGGAGCTCCACCGACGGGAGCTGGCGTTCCCGGTCATGTGCGGCGGCGCGGCCATCAACCCGAGCTTCGTCCGCAGCGCCGCGTTCCTGGATGGCGATCAGGAAGAGCTGTACGAGCCGGGCGTGTGGTACTGCAAGGACGCGTTCGAGGGGCTCGCGGTAGTGGAGGCGCTGGTCGGCGACGACGCGGCCGGCTTCACCGCGCGTCGCCTGGCCGAGATCCGGGAGCGAACCGAGCGCCGGGCGGAGCTGAAGGAGAAGGCCAAGGATCTGCGTCCCGAGGAGCGGCCCGGGCCGTCGCCGGACGTGGAGGTGCCGGAGCCGTCGTTCACGGGCGTGAAGGTCATCGACCGGATCCCGCTGGAGGAGCTCTACCCGCTCATCGACCTGAACACGCTCTACCGGCTGCACTGGGGCGCCAAGAACGCGAAGGGCGAGGAGTACGAGCGGCTGAAGCGGGAGGAGTTCGAGCCCCGGCTCGAGCGGTTCAAGCGGGAGGCGCTGGCCGGCGGCCGGACCCGGGTCCGGGCGGCGTACGGGTTCTGGCCCGCACGGTCCGAGGGCAACGACGTGGTGGTCCACGATCCCCGGCACCCCGGGGAGGAGGTCGCCCGGTTCGCGTTCCCACGCCAGCAGGGGCGTGAGAGCCTCTGCCTGAGCGACTACTTCCGGAGCGCGGAAGGCGGGAAAGACGCGGCTGGCGCGACCGAGGCGGGGACGGCGGAGGCGGAGAGGACCGGGAGCGCGGCGGGCGCGGACGCCGGAGGGTCGAACGACGCGGCGGACCCAGCCGGGAGCGGGGAGGCCGCCGTCGCGGCGAAGCCGCGGCCCGTCGACTACGTGGGCTTCCTCATCGTCAGCGTCTCCGACTCGCTGCTGGAGGAGTCGGAGTCGATGATGAAGGAGGGCGAGTACACGGCGGGCTACTACCTCCACGGCTTCGGCGTCCGGCTGGCGGAGGCCGCGGCCGAGTGGGTGCACCGGCGGATGCGCGAGGAGTGGGGGATCGACGAGGGCCGGG
>JAWVYT010000371.1:0-3141 GCA_033722595.1 Longimicrobiales bacterium | reverse complement strand
GGCTCCTCCTCTTCGTCGTCGGCTCCGCCCTCGGGCTCCCCCTCCCCGGCATCCTCCCCCTCGGCCGCGGTGGTGTCGGCCTCCGCCTCCATCCGCTCCAGCGCCTCGTCCGTGTATTCCCACTCCTGCAGGCCGAAGAAGACGGCCTCGCCGTCCTCGGAGAACGCCGGCGCCCGGTACTCGACGATCCGGGTGTCGGCCGGGAAGTCCTCCCGGGTCGCGGGTTCGAATGCGAAGGCCCGGGTGCGGCCCTCGACGTCCTTCCACGCCAGCACGGCGTGGGTCGGCTTCTCACGGTCATCGTCCTCGCGGGCCCGGAGGACGACCAGGTCCGGCGCGTCGTCCCGCCACCGCAGCTCGCTGTAGTCGGCGGGCCGGGAGTCCAGGACGCGGATGGCGCCGTCGTCGGCATCCCAGACCCGGACCCCGTTGCCGGCGTTGTCGGCGGCGTCCACGGTCATGGCCAGGAGGGGGCCGTCCTCCTGCCAGGCGAACTCGCCGACGTTCCCGAAATTGACGTCGGTCCCCGTGGCCAGCTCGCGCACGACCAGGTCCGCCCCGTGCGCGTCGTCGCCCTGCGCCTGCCCGGCGGGATAGCGCCGCATGGCCAGGAACCGGCCGTCGTCGCTGAGCTCGAACGCCGAGACGCCCGCGATGAGCGTGGTGTCCCCGCTCCCGAGGTCGAGAAGCCCGAGGCTCTGCTCCGGCCGCTCCTCTCGCCGCTCCATGGCCTCCCGCTCGTCCTCGGACAGGCCGATGAGGTAGGCGGCCCAGCGACCGTCCCCGGAGAACGCGGCCTGCCGACCGTAGGGAATGACCACGACGGAGTCGGCGCCGACCCGATGGATCCGGAGCTCGTTCTCGTCGTTCACGCGGCTGATGGGCACGGCCATCCATTCGCCGTTCGGCGACAGCTCGCCGAAGCCGAGGCTTTCCCACTTGCCGTAGTCCGCCGGCGCTATGGGCCGCGGCGGCTCGGGGACCGTGTCTGCCGCCACCGTGTCCGCCGCGTCCTGCGCCACCGCCGGCAGCAGCGGGACGATGAGAGCGAGCAGGGCCACTAGCGCCGGGGTCCGCATTCGTGCGAGGTTCGGTCGGGACATCGCTACTCCAGTTGGGTCGGGTTTCTGCGTTCCTCGGAGATCATGTCTGAGGCTCGGTATACCCGACGGCCGACCGCGACGTTTCGTTGACCGGCGGGCTGGGCCCGGGCGACGACGACGCGGCCGGGACGACCGGCGGCCGCCCGTGGCCCCCGAACAGCCTCCGAAACTATTGACGCCGGATGTTCCTGCCAGGGGATAATGGCTCGAGCACTCGATCGGGTCGGCGGGATCGCGGCCGGCCCGACCCCTAGGTTCTGGAGTCGAGCGTGCGATTCAGGACACGACCATCAGCGGGTATGGGCCCCAGGTGATTCGCCGCCCCGCACCGAGTTCGATAACCGAGACCGCTACCTACGGCGGCGCGCTCCGGATCCCGCCGCCCGGATGACCAGGGGCGTCGCCACCGGTCTCGCCGTCGCCGGGGGCCTCCTCCTGGCGTTCGGGTCCGTGGGTCTACTCCCGATGCTGGAGGAGGGCGTGGCGCTGCGGAGCGCGGCGGACCGGTTCGAGCTCGAGCGTCCGACGGGCAGCGCGGTCGGCGACAGCGCAGTGGCGTACGAGTGTGCCGGGACCCGGATCTTGCTGAGCGACGACGCCGTGGTCGGCGCGCCGGCGGGAGCCGCCCGTCCTCGCTCGGTCACGGTCCGGGTGGCCGACACCACCATCACCGCGTCGCCCGTCGACCTCCACCGGGACCGGACGGGCCCGAACCGGTACTGGAGCCGCGTGGTGCCGTTCCGGTGGAGGGAGCTCGAGACCGGGGCCTCCGAATGCGGGATCGTGTACCGGCTCCCGCCGGACACGTCGGGCATCGCGCGGGCGAGAGTCGATTCGCGCCGTGTCCCGATCCTGGACGACATACGGGGCGTGCGTCCAGCGTGGCAGCACGGGCTGCGGTTCCGGGTGCTGGCGTGGGAAGCGGGCGAGCCCGGCTCGATCCGGGCACGGGACCTGGGCTACGACGACTGGCGGGAAGACCCCTACGGCGTGTACGTGGCCAACCTGCTGGGCGGCGCTGCCATCGGTCTCCGGAACCAGAGCCTCTCCTACTGGCCCAGCTACCTGTTCCCCCTGACGTACCCCCTGGGCCTGTCCCTGCTGGGGCTCGTCCTCCTGGTCGTCGGTCTCGCGGGGCGGCTTCGCGCTCGGCCATAGCGGCCGTGGCGCTCCGTCACCGGGACGGGCCTGGGCCCAGATCGGCGGCAGGAGGGACAGCAGGTGGGTCCATTCCCCGGCTGGCACACGACGTGCCGGTCCGGAGGGGTGTCATGAACCAGCCACCCGGGCCCGTCATGCGCTTCGAAGACCTCATCGGGAATACGCCGCTCGTGGAGCTGGAGCGGATCCCCGCGACCGACGGGGTCGCTGATGGCGTGCGCCTGCTCGGCAAGCTCGAGGGCGACGGCCCCGGCGGCAGCGTGAAGGACCGGGCGGCGTGGGGGATGCTGAAGGGCGCGCTGGACCGTGGCGAGGTGCAGCCCGGCGACCGGTTCGTGGAGGCCACCAGCGGCAACACCGGGATCGCGCTGGCCATGATCGCGGGTCGGCTCGGGCTGCGGATGACGCTCGTGGTGCCCCGGTCGGCGACGGCCGAGCGGGTGGCGGCCATGGAGGCATTCGGCGCGGACGTGCGCCTGACCGCCGAGGACGAGGACATGGAGGACGCCCGTCGGATCGCCGAGCGGATGGCGGCCGAGGAGGGCTACCGGATCCTGGACCAGTTCTCGAACCCGGACAACCCGGCGATGCACTACCGGACCACGGGCCCCGAGATCTGGCGGGACACCGATGGCGCGGTCACGCATTTCGTCTCCGCCATGGGGACCACCGGCACGATCATGGGCGCCGGGCGATACCTGAAGGAGCGGGGTGCCGGGATCGAGGTCGTGGGGGCCCAGCCGGCCGAGGGGTCGAGCATCCCGGGGATCCGGGAGTGGCCGCCGGAGCTGGTGCCGGCGATCTACGACCCGTCGGTCGTGGACCGGATCGAGCGGGTCACCGAGGCCGAGGCCCGGGCGATGGCCCGTCGGCTGGC
>JAWVYT010000370.1:0-3142 GCA_033722595.1 Longimicrobiales bacterium | reverse complement strand
GGGCCACCCGGTGTTCAACACGCCGAACGAGATCCGGGGCTCCGACTGGCTCCACTGGGTCCAGGAGCGGGGACTCTACTTCTGGGAGACCTGGCCGGAGACGCTGACGCCGCTCCTCGCCATGGCCGACCCCGGGGAACAGGAGCTCGAGGGCTCGCTCCTCGTCGGACCCCTCGGCGAGGGGACGTACGTCTACACCGGGTTGGCCTTCTTCCGACAGCTGCCGGAAGGCGTGCCAGGTGCGTACCGGCTCTTCGCCAACCTCCTGTCGCTGGGCGCCCAGTGAGCCGCGCGGACGCGGGAGGCGCGCCCGGATCCGGGGACGGACGGGAGCGGCAGGGTGAGGCGGCCCGTGAGCGGACGAGGCACACGCGCTGGCTCTACGCCCGTGTCCTCGTCGTCCAGGTCCTCACGCTCATCGCGCTCTACCTCCTCCAGACCCTCTACGGCGGCGGCTGATGCATCCCGTCGACTGGGCGATCGTCGCCGCGTACCTGGTCTACGTGGTCTGGGACGGGCTCCGCCGCGCCGAAGGTACCGACAACGTCGAGGGCTACTTCCTCGCCAACCGGTCCATGCCGTGGTGGGCGGTCGGGCTCAGCGTCATGGCCACCCAGATGAGCGCCATCACCCTGGTAGGGACCACCGGTCAGGGCGCGGCCGACGGGATGCGCTTCGTCCAGTTCTACTTCGGCCTGCCCGTGGCCATGATCATCCTCTCGGTCACCCTGGTCCCGTTCTTCCACAAGGCCAAGGTCTACACCGCGTACGAGTACCTCGAGAAGCGGTTCGACGCGAAGACGCGGACCATGACCAGCGGGCTCTTCCTCCTCAGCCGCGGTATGTCCGTGGGCGTCATCGTCTCGGCGCCCGCCGTGATCATGTCCGCCGTGCTCGGGCTCGACTTCGTCCTGGCCGTGGCGCTCATCGGCGTGCCCGCCGTCCTCTACACCATGTTCGGCGGGGTGCAGGCCGTGCAGTGGGTGGACGTGAAGCAGATGGTGCTCATCGTCGGCGGGCTGGGCGCCCTCCTCGTCGTGCTCCTCATGGGGATCCCCGACGACGTGGGCGTGGGCAACGCCCTGGCCATCGCCGGCGAGACGGGCCGCCTCGACACCTTCGACTTCAGCTTCGACCTCGACGAGACCTACACCTTCTGGTCCGGGGTCATCGGCGGCACGTTCCTGATGCTCAGCTATTTCGGGACCGACCAGTCCCAGGTCCAGCGGTACCTCACCGCCCGGTCCGTGGACGAGGCGCGCAGCTCGCTCTTCATCAGCGCGTACTGGAAGATCCCGCTCCAGGCCATGGTCCTCATGGTCGGCGTGCTCGTCTTCGTCTACTACCTGTTCTCCGCGCCGCCGCTCCTCTACAACGTCGAGCACGAGCTGGCCGTCCAGGAGGCGGCGGCATCCGAGTACACCGAGCTCCAGACCCGCTACGACGACGCGTTCCAGGCCCGGCGGCAGGCGGCCGTCGACCTGGCCACCGCGCGCTCCGCCGGCGACCGTGCGATGGCGGAGGCCATGGCACGGGAGTTCCTCGAGGGCGACGAGCGCCTCGAGGACGTCCGGACCGACGCCCTCGAGCTGGCCGGCCGCACCACCGGCGAGAACCCCCGGGACGTGAACTACATCATCCCGGCGTTCGTCCTAGGCGAGCTGCCGATCATCATCCCCGGCCTCTTCATCGCCGCGGTCCTGGCCGCCGCCATGAGCTCGATCTCGTCCGAGCTGAACTCCCTCTCCACGGCCACCGTCATCGACTTCTATCGACGACGGTTCCGTCCCGACGCCTCCGACGCCCACTACCTGCTGGTCTCCAAGCTGGCCACCGGGTTCTGGGGCGTCTTCGCCATGCTCGTGGCCCTCTGGGCCGTGGCGCTGGGCTCGCTCATCGAGGTGGTCAACCGCTTCGGGTCGTTCTTCTACGGCTCCATCCTCGGCGTCTTCATCCTGGCGTTCGTGCCCCGCGCGCGCGGACGCGGCGCGTTCTACGGACTGATCGCCGGGATGAGCACCGTCGCCGCCGTCAGCTTCCTGGCGCCCGACATTTCGTTCCTCTGGCACAACGTCATTGGCGCCGTGGCCGTCCTTGCCGTCGGGTTCGCGCTGAGCCTGACCGTGGCGGAGGAGCCCGAGGACGCCGCGACGGCGACCTGACCCCCGCCCCCCATCGCGGTGGCACCCTGAAACCCGTGAGCCAACCCGTTCGCCGTCCTCTCCTCGACCGACTCCGCGCGCTGCCCGGCCCCGTCTGGGTCCTGGCCGCCGGCCAGTTCATCAACAAGTTCGGCGCCTTCGTCCTCTTCTTCCTCGTCCTGTACCTGACGCGCCAGGGGTACTCGCCTGCCCAGGCGGGGCTCGCCGCCGGCGCGTACGGCGTGGGCAGCTTCATCGCCATGTTCTTCGGGGGCTGGATCGCCGACCGCGTCGGGCGCCGCGGGACCATCGTCCTGTCCATGTTCCTGTCCGCCCTCCTCATGGTGGCCCTCTCGCAGGCCCGGGGGCTCCCGGCGCTCACCGCGCTGGCCGCCCTCGCCGGCCTCGCCGCCGAGATGTACCGACCGGCGGCTTCCGCCTTGATGGCCGACCTCACGCCCCACGGCGAGCGCATCACCGCATTCGCCGTCTACCGCACCGCCATCAACGCAGGGATCGCCGCCGGGCCCGCCGTGGCCGGGTTCCTCGCCGAGCGGTCGTTCCTCTGGATCTTCCTCGGCGACGCGGCCACCTCCGTCGTGTTCGGCGTGATCGCCTTCCTCGCGCTGCCCCGAGGCCGGCCCGAGCCGGTGGCCGCGCCCACCCCCGGCGGCCTGATCCCCGCGCTCCGGACCGACGACGAGCTCCGCCGGCTGCTGGTCGGGATGTTCCTCGCCGTCTTCGTCCTCTTCCAGATCGCGACCACGCTCCCCCTCCATATGACCGCGCTCGGGTTCTCGACCGCCGCGTTCGGCCTCGTCGCCTCCGTCAACGGCCTCATGGTCGCCGTGACCGAGATCCCCGCCACCTCGTTCACCATCCGACTGCCGCCACGAATCGCCATCGGGACCGGGTTCCTCCTCATCGGCCTCGCCTTCGGCGGACTCGGCGTGGCCACGGCCCTGCCCCTCCTCATCGGCATCGTGGCACTCGCCACCATC
>JAWVYT010000369.1:0-3175 GCA_033722595.1 Longimicrobiales bacterium | reverse complement strand
CTGCACCCGGCCAGGAAGGCGCTGACCACGAGGAATGAGCTGAGACGTCGCTTGTCCATCGATTCTCCACGAATTCGGAATGTGCTGACGGGACGACCGGATGGTCCGGCCGGAGCGCCCGAAGTCCACCAAGGTAGGGAAGGTCGACCGCTCTGCACACCCCCGACCCCGTTGATGATGGGGGTGAAAGCCGCTAAATTGGACCGCTACTTTCTTTTCTCGTTTCTGCAGGAGGATACATGGACGAAGTGGCCAAGGACGCCAAGCGGCTGCTCCTCCGATACGGCGCACCGATCCGTGTCGTGAACAAGCTTCCCGAGGATGACCGGATCAGCTACGCCCGTTCCGTCGTACGGACCTCGCTCAGCGATCGGCCGGCGAAAGTGAAGGAGCTCCTTGCCGAGGGCGGCTGGATGGACCAGGACTGACCTTCGGACGCCACAGCACGCCGGGCCGCCCGATCCTTCCACAGGGTCGGGCGGCTTTGCTTTGTGACCTTACGCCCGACCCACCCCTCGGCTCAGCGCCCCAGCGGCACCGCCAGCCCCGCGGTCAGAGCCACGCCCGTGTGTCGGGCGTCAAAGGGATCGCCGCCTGACTCGATGGACTGGAGTCCCACGGTGTACCGGGCGTCCGCGAAGAGCGTGCTCCCTCCGAACGCCAGGTCGAGGCCGACCCCGGCCGCGAGCCCCACGTCGGTGGACCGGGGGTCGAAGCGCTGGCCGGCGGCGGCCTCGTTGCAGGAACGGCTCGCCGCTCCGGCGGGCGCCACCTCACAGGCCACGAGGAAGCCCACGTACGGTCCGGCGAACACGCTGATCAGGAGCCGCTCTCCCGGGAACCCTGCCCGGAGCAGGAGCGGCACCTCCAGGTAGCGCATCTCCACCCGGGCCGGTGGGGCGGACGCGTCGAGCGCATCCGTGCCGAGCCCGAGCCCGTCGGCGCCCCGGGTCCCGTAGACCGCCTCGACCTGGATGGCCAGCCGGTCCGACACGCCGAACCCCAGGTACGCCGCGTAGACCGCCGTGGTGATGGCCCCCGTGCTCTGTCCCGTCGCCAGCTCGGCGTTTCGTGCCCCGACCCGGAGCCCCATGGCCGCCTGGGCCTCCACGACCGCCGGCAGCGCCAGGGCGATGAGGATCCCGAAGAGCGTTGGGGTCTTCATGTGGTGCGTCCTGTTCCGGAGTGAGCGTCCCGCACGGGGGCGGCCGTCAACCTACGCGGAGCCCCCCGCGAATTCCACCTCCAGCGTCCGCGGCTGGTCCAGCACCATCTGCACCGGCACCCGCCAGCCGTGGTCGGTCCGCCGGGCGTCCAGATCGGCCTCCTCCCCGTCGACGCGCGAGGCCGCGATCTTCTGCCCGCGCAGCTCCGGCTCCAGCACCAGCTGGAGCGGCGCGCCACCCCGCTCCTGGCGCACGGTCAGGCGGTGGACCCGGCCGTCCCGCCGGTAGGCGACCGTGACCGCCGTGTCCCCCACGACGAGCCCGCGGACCTCGAACCGGTGCCGATCGCCGGGCCGGGGCCGGAGCACCAGCCGGCCCCGGGGCGCGTCCGGGCGCGCCCCCAGCAGCTGCTCCACGACCGTCCGGATCACGGCGCCCTCCGCCGCGAAGCCGGTCCCGGCACTGGGGCGGAGTTGCTCCGGACCCGCTGAGGCGGCCAACCCCGCCGGATCGCCCGGGTCGGGGTCCGGCGTGTCGATCGCCAGGGGAGCCTCGGTCGGGCGCGGCCCGGCTGCGGCCGCGAGCCGCGCCGCCAGCTCGTCCTCCCCGACCTCCTCCGCGGCCACGGCCAGCTCGGCGGCGACGGCCCGCAGCAGCGCCTCGTCGGCGTCGGGCGCCGCCAGCGCCGTACCCGCCGCCTGCGCGATCACGTCCCAGATCCCCCGCACCCCCTGCCGGTCCCCGGACCACGCCAGGTAGCGGGCGGCGAGCAGGAGGAACAGGAGCTCGGCGCGGCCGTCCTCCCGGAAGACGGGATCTGCGCCGACCATGCCGCCCGGGACCCGCCCCCGGCCGCCGGAGCCGTCCGCCAGGCGGTGGAGCATGGATCGCACGGGATCGGGCTCCCCCGCGGCCAGGAGCGCAAGCGCACCCTGCACCGCCTCCTCCAGCCGCCACACGGGGCCCGGAGCTGTGTCCAGGCGGGTCCGGGCCCACTCCACCGCCCGCCCGAGCTCCGGATCCGGCGCCGAGACCGCCAGCCCGCTCGCCAGTACGCGGCTCACCGCACCTTCCCGGGCCCGGACGGCTACCCCGGTCCGCCCGGCGATCCGGAGGAGCCGCTCGAGGTCATCGCGCGGCCCGGCGGAAGCCACGGCCAGCCGGAACCCGTGCTCCGTGACCCCGGCCCGGACCCGGACCTCGAGGGCCCCGTCGACCGGCTCCACGTCCCAGCCGTCCACGACCGGGCCGGCCACGTACGCCGTCCTGCGTCCGTCCCGACCGGCCACGAGGAGCCCCCGACCCGCCTGACGCCACGCGATCCCGGTGACACCGTCAGGTTCGACCGCGGCGGCCGAGGCCGGCAACCCCGTCCCGTGGCTACGGGTGCCCACCCGCCAGGACAGGTCGAGCCGCACCGGTGCTCCGGCGGCTACCCACTCCAGCCAGATGACGGGCGCGTCCCGGCTCACCACCGTCCGCTCGATGACCTCTGACCCGCCGACCCCCACCGTTCGCTCGACGCCCAGCGGCGTCTCCAGCAGCTCCCTGCCCGCAGCCCGGACACCCAACCCGGTGGCCATCGGCGTCGGCAGCCACAGCGTCCGGACGCCGCCATCCCCGACACGGACCATGGCGCGCCGGCCCCGCACCGTCACCGGCCGGTCGGGCCCCGTCCGGCGCAGGCGATGATCGACCGACCCCAGCGGCCGGTCCAGCGGCGGCAGGGACGGCAGGCCGGGCGGCAGCTCCGGCGGGGGCTCCGCGTCGAGGTCCAGGTCGGACGTCACCGGCGCGACCTCAGGATTCGTCGCCAGGCTCGAAGTCCAGTGCCGCCGAGTTCAGGCAGTAGCGGAGACCCGTCGGCTCCGGGCCGTCCGGGAAGACATGCCCCAGGTGGGCGTCGCAGCGCGCGCACACCACCTCCGTCCGCCGCATCCCGTGACTCGTGTCGTCCCGGCTCTCCACCTTGTCCTCCGACAGCGGCGCGTGGAAGCTCGGCCAGCCCG
>JAWVYT010000368.1:0-3175 GCA_033722595.1 Longimicrobiales bacterium | reverse complement strand
TTGGAGAAGTCGCCCCGGCGCCCGCCGTCCCTTGACCAGCTCGTGGACGGCTACAACTCCGTCCGCACCTGGAGCGAGGACGTCCAGCAGGAGTTCAAGGAGGCGTACGAGGCGGCCCACCCGGCCGACCCGGTCGCGCCCGCGCCGGACGCGAGGCAGGAGTACCGCGCCCCCGGCGGCTACGACGCCCGCTACGACCACCTCACGTACTTCTTCGATGCGGTCCGCGAGGGTGGAAGCGTCTTCGAGGACGCCGTCTACGGCTACCGCGCCGCCGCCCCCGCGCTCATGTCGAACCTGAGCCTGTGGGAGGACAGGCTCTACCGGTGGGACCCGGTGGAGATGCGGGTGGTGTCGTAGGCACCGGCTCGATTCCAGGGAGAGATCACTCGCACGGAGCACGGCCGGTACGCCGACTTCCAGGGAACGCAGGACTACATTGGAGGAACGGGTAGATTCGCCCGTTTTGCCGGGTCGGGCGTTAAGGTGCAGGGGCTGCGGGAGTCGCGGGCGCACAGGAGGCGGCGATGGAGCTGGACGGGTACCCGATCACGGTCGAGATCCCGATCGCATGGGGCGACATGGACGCGTTCGGCCACGTCAACAACACGGTGTTCTTCCGGTGGTTCGAGACGGCCCGGATCCCGTTCCTGGAGGCCATCGGCTTCGAGCAGGGCGGCGATGACGCGGGCGTCGGGCCGATCCTCGCCTCCACGTCGTGTCGGTTTCGCCGGCCGGTCACCTATCCGGACACGGTGATCGTGGGCGTCCGGGTCGGGGACGTGGCCGACGATCGGTTCACCCACGAGTACCGGGTGGTCCGGGCCGGGACCGGCGAGGTGGTGGCGGAGGGCGAGGGGGTGGTGGTGTCGTACGATTACGGCGCCCGGAGCAAGGCCCCGATCCCGGACGAGGTCCGGGCGGCCATCGATCGGCTGGCCGACGCGGGGTAGCCCGTTCCGGGCGGTGGACGCCTTCCATGCAACGTCTTCCCGCGCAGCCCCATCTAAAGGGCGACCGATGCACCTCCGCAGGCGATGACGCTCCCCGAGCCCCGCTGACCGATGACGACCTCCCGCACCCGACCCGCCGCCCGACTCCTCTCGATCTTTGCCGTGGCAGTCTCGGTCGCCGCCTGCGGGGACGGCTCGACGCGGGAGTGGGCGGGCACGGTGGACACGCTGGCGACCGGCCAGGTGGTGGTCCGGAACCCGGCGACGGGACTGTGGCCCGAGGGCGCGGCGTGGCGGCTGACGGAAGAGCTGCGGATCGGCACGGTGGCGGGCGATGGCCCCGACCTGTTCGGGCGGATCACGTCGCTGACCGTGGATGGGGCGGGGCGGGTCTACGTGCTGGAGGGGCAGGCGCAGGAGATCCGGGTCTTCGACGGCGCCGGCGCCCATGTCCGGACCTTCGGTCGGGAGGGCGGCGGTCCCGGCGAGCTGGCCCGGGGGCTGCGGATCGAGCTCGGTCCCCATGGCAGCGTCTGGGTGGCGGACCCGCAGAACAACCGGGCCTCGGTGTTCGACACGGCCGGCCGGTACGTCGAGGGGCACTCCATGGCGGGTGGGTTCACGCTCCTCCCCTGGCCCGGGCGGTTCGACCGGGCGGGGCACTACTACTGGCCCGTGCCGCTCCGGTCGCAGACGGAGTTCCGGATGGGGCTGGTCCGGTACGACTCGACGCTGACGCCGCTGGATACGCTGGCGGTCCCGGAGGATCCGGTGGAGCGGGAGTACTTCGAGCTGCGCCAGGGCGACGACCGGTTCGCCCGGGTCGGGGTGCCGTACACGGGTGGATTCCGCTGGCTCCTCTCGCCGGCGGGCACGTTCTGGGGGCTCTTCACCGGCCCGTATCGGCTGTTCGAGCTCTCGTCCGACGGCGACACGCTCCGCACCATCACCCGGGAGCACTCGCCCCTGCCGGTTACGGAAGACGACCTGGCCCGGGCCCGGGAGGACCTGGAGTGGTTCGTCCAGGAGGGAGGCCAGGTCGACTGGTCACGGATCCCGTCCCACAAGCCGGCCATCGAGTACGCGTTCCTCGACGACCGGCACCACCTCTGGGTCTGGCCGGTGATGCCAGTCGGCCGGGAGGGGCTCGCGCTCGACGTGTTCGACCCCACCGGTCGGTACCTGGGCCGGGTCGAGTCGCCCGTCCCCATCGCCATACGGCCGACGCCGGTGGTCCGGGACGATGTGATGTACGCCGTCACCGAGTCGGAGCTCGATGTGCCGTTCGTCGTCGGGCTCCGGATCCAGCGGCCGGGGTCGGAAGCGACGGAGATCGCGGGGGCCGGCCGGTAAGGCACGCCCCGTAATCGGCCTCCGCTGGACTCGGAGCGCCGGGCCGCCTACCGTGACGACCCCATTCTCGCGTTACCCACGAGACCCGGAACGGTACCTATCGGCCCTCTGCATCCCATCCTCCGGTGGGGGTGCCCTTCAGTCGTCGCCTGCTGCCGGGGCTTCTCCGGCGCCGCGTTGGACGGGCAGCCTGACCGAGAACCGGGTTCGGCCGGGAACCGAGGAGACGGACACGTCTCCGTGGTGCTTCTGGACGATGATGTTCCGGCTGATGTTCAGCCCCAGGCCCATGCCGTCGCCCGGTCCTTTCGTGGTGAAGAACGGGTCGTAGATCTTCGACTGGGTCTCGGCTGGGATCCCGTGGCCATCGTCCTCCACCTCTACCAGGACCCAGCCATTCTCCCTGCGGGCGCGCAGAATGAGGGTCCCGTGGCCGTCCATCGCGTCGATCGCGTTGTCGATCAGGTTGGTCCAGACCTGGTTCAGCTCGCTGGCGTACGCCTCGATCAGCGGCACGTCGTCGTCGAACTCGCGGATCACCCGAACCCCTTTCTTCAGCTTGTTGCGGAGGATGATCAGCGTATCCTCGAGCCCCTTGCGTACGTCCACCGACTGAACGGGTGCCCGATCGAGGTACGTGTAGCTCTTGAGGGCGGACACGATCTCGAGGATGCGCTCGGTGCCGAGACTGATCTCTCCGATCAGGCTGTGGACCGCATGCTTGTTGCCCAGCCACGAGAGGACGACCGGCAGCTGCGCCGGGGTGAAGACATGGGCCAACGCCTCCAGTCGTGGCGGGTCGTACCCGAGGCGTGTCAGCTCCGGGACGACCTCGAGGGCCTCCTCGGCTCCTCGATCGTGCAGCCACG
>JAWVYT010000367.1:0-3179 GCA_033722595.1 Longimicrobiales bacterium | reverse complement strand
GGGATGGCCAGCCGCCAGTCGGCGGCGGCCGTGGGTTGTGCCGTGGTGGTTTCGCTCATAACTCCATGGTAGTCCGGGCCGACACGCAGGCCGGCACCTCTCATCGCGACGCGAATATACATGGGCCCCGAGCGCCTTTCCACCGCCGCCGCCGATGCCGTCGTAGAGGTCCTGTGCGACGCCTTCGCGGGGTACCCCACCTTCCGCTACGTGCTGGACGGGCCCGCCCCCCGCGACGACCCGTCCCTCCGGGCCCTGGTCCGGTTCTTCGTCATGGCCCGACTCTGGCGCGGACACCCGGTCCTGGGCGTCCGGGCGGATGACCGGGTGGTGGCGGCGGCCACCGTCACACCGCCCGACCCGGGCCCCTCGCCGGAGCCGCTGGACCGGCTCCGGGAAGCGACGTGGGCCCGGCTCGGCGAGGAGGCCCGTTCGCGGTACGAGGCCTTCGGCCGGGCGGCCGCGGCGTTCCGGGTCGACGCGCCCCACCACTACCTGAACATGATCGGCGTCGCCGGCGCTCATCGGGGGAAGGGGTTGGCTCGGCCGCTGCTGGACGCGGTCCACGGGCTGACCGCCGACCACCCGCTCTCCGGTGGCGTGATGCTGACGACGGAAGCGCCGGAGAACCTGCCGCTGTACGACCGGTTCGGCTACGCGCGTGTGGGCCACGAGCGGGTCGACTCCGAGCTGGAGACGTGGGGCTTTTTCCGCCCCTGCTGACCGGGTCCGTCCGTCCGGAACGGCACCGGGGCTCCGGGGAGTGGCTCGTCCCTTGCTCAACGGAATCCCGCCGGAGCGCGTGATCGCACGCAGCCGAACGGATACGGAACGAGGAGCGAGCATGGCGGACCGCAAGTACTGGCTGATGAAGTCGGAGCCCGACGTCTACTCCATCGACGACCTGGAAGAGGATGGCCGGACCCACTGGGACGGCGTAAGGAACTACCAGGCCCGCAACCTCATGCGCGACGACATGGAGGAGGGCGACCGGGTCCTCTTCTATCACAGCAACGCGAGCCCGCCGGGCGTGGTGGGGGTGGCGGAGGTGGTGAAGGAGGGCTACCCGGACCACACGGCCCGGGACCCCGACTCCGACTACTACGACGAGAAGGCCACCGAGGAGGACCCACGGTGGTACATGGTGGACATCGCGTTCGTCCGGAAGCTGTCCCGGATGGTTCCGCTCGGTGAGATCAAGGACGAGCCCGCGCTGGAGGACATGGTTCTGGTGAACCGGAGCCGGCTGAGCGTGCAGCCCGTGGAGGAGGCGGAGTTCGAGCGGGTGCTGGAGATGGCCGAGGAGGAGTCGGAGTAGGAACCGAGCGGGACGGCCCCGGGTCGCGACCCTTTACGCGGCCACCGGCGCCCGGTATCCTGCGGGTGCGACAGGGGTGCCGGCGGCGTCCGGCTGAGATCACACCCTCGGAACCTGATCCGGGTCATGCCGGCGCAGGGAGTCGACCCGCCGCGCGCCTGTCGTCGAGCCGAGACCATTCCTCCGACGACAGGCACAGCCATGAGCTTCACCGCGCAGCAGCTGGACCGCATCCGCCCCCTGTGGGACGCGATGCTCGACCATCCGTTCCTGATCCAGACCCGGGACGGCGAGATCCCCGACGAGATCTTCGCCAACTGGATGCAGCAGGACTACCTCTTCGTGGAGGCCGCGATCCCGTTCATCGGCGCCATGATCCCCCGTGGCCCGAAGGCCCACTGGGCGCCGCACGCCGACGTGATCAAGGCGCTCACCACCGAGCTCGAGCTGTTCGAGGAGCGGGCGGCGGCGGTGGGCGTCGACCTCCGGGGCGCGCCCCCGAGCTTCCCCTGCCACGCCTACATCCAGTTCCTCATGGCCACGGCCTACCAGCGGTCGTACGCCGAAGCGTACACGGTGCTCTACGCCGCCGAGAAGGCCTACCACGACTCGTGGAAGGTCGTGCAGGCCGGGATCGACCCGGAGAGCCCGTGGCAGCCGTTCGTCGAGAACTGGGCCGGCGACGAGTTCGCCGCCTATGTCGACTACCTGGAGGGCGAGCTGAACGCCCTGGCGGAGAAGGTCGGGCCCACCGAGCTGGACGGGATGGCCGAGCTGTTCGAGACCACCACGAAGTACGAGATCGCGTTCTGGGAGATGGCGATGACCGGCGGGGGCTGGCCGGGTGTCGCCGGCTCCTGACTCTGCAGCCGTTCGCAGCACGAGGAGGCACGACCGATGAGCTTTTCGCAGGAGCTGTTCGACGCCGCCGCCGACATCTGGGCGGCGCAGCTGGACCACCCGTTCGTGAAGGGGTTGGGCGACGGGTCGCTGGATGAGGACCGATTCGCACGATGGGTCCGGCAGGACTACCTCTACCTCAAGGAGTTCGCCCGGGTCTTCGCGTGGGCCGCGGCCAAGGCCGAGCGGCTGGAGTCCATGGGCTGGTACGCGGCGGTCCTCGACCTGACGCTGAACACGGAGATGGAGCTGCACCGGAAGTACGCCCAGCGGTTCGGGATCACCGAGCCGGAGCTGGAGGCCGAGCCGATGTGGCCCACCACCCGCGCGTACACCGATTTCCTGGTCCGGACGGCCGCCGATGGCGACATGACGGCGCTGCTGGCCGCGCTGCTCCCGTGCGCGTGGGGGTACTGCCATATCGGTCAGCAGCTGGCGGCCGCCGGCGTCCCGGACGACCAGCGGTACGCCGACTGGATCGAGCAGTACGCGTCGGACGAGTTCGCGGAGGCCACCGACTGGCTCCGCGCCGAGCTGGATCGGCTCGTGCAGCACGCCGGGTCCGAGAAACGGGAGCGACTGAAGGAGACGTTCCTCCTCTCGAGCCGGTACGAGTACATGTTCTGGGAGATGTGCTGGGAGGGGGAGGAATGGCCGGTCTGAGCGGGCGGGCCGGCGGGACGCTCCTCCTGGCGCTCGTGATCACCCCGTGCCTCGCCGGCGATCTCGGCGCGCAGGCGGGAGATGCATCGGCGCAGGCGCTGGGGGCCGAGCTCGTGGACGCGCAGCGGGCGCACCTCTGGCGGGTGGCCGGCTGGGGGGGCGCCAGCCTCCTCACCGGACTGGGGCTGCTGGCCGGGACGGGGGGTGGCGCCCACCCGGGCTGGCGGGGCTTCGGCGTCCAGGCGGCGGCGTGGGGCGCCATCAACCTGGGCATCGTCGGCTGGGCGTTCGCTTCGGG
>JAWVYT010000366.1:0-3185 GCA_033722595.1 Longimicrobiales bacterium | reverse complement strand
TCGTCCGGCTGCCTTTCGCCGCCGACTCGGCGAGCGCCATGGCCTCCGCCGCCGCCGTCGCCTCGTCGAGCAGACTCGCGTTGGCGATCTCCAGCCCCGTGAGGTCGATTACCATGGTCTGGAAGACCAGCAGCGCCTCGAGCCGACCCTGGCTGATCTCCGCCTGGTACGGCGTGTAGGCCGTGTACCAACCCGGGTTCTCCAGGATGTTCCGCTGGATCACCGGCGGCGTATGGGTGCCGTGGTACCCCATTCCCAGATACGACCGGTAGACCTCGTTCCTCGACGCGATCCGTCGCAGCTCTTCGAGCGCCTCCCGCTCCGAGAGCGGAGGATCCAGCTCCAGCTCGCGGTCCAGTCGGATCACTTCCGGGACCGCCGTGTCGATGAGATCGTCCAGCGTGTCGTACCCCACCGTCTCCAGCATCTCCCGCACCTGGGCATGACCGGGACCGATGTGCCGGCGGACGAACAGGTCGGTGGGGGCCAGCGAATGACGTCTATCGTGAACGGACATGGCTCCGTTTCGTTCAGCGTTTTGCTGCCACCCACCGCCGGGCGGCAGAGCAACGGATGATACCAAAGGCCGCAGGCGATTGAAAGTGCCTGGAGGGTTGCTGCTGCGGACGACGTACCAGTCGCCAGTTTCGGTGCAGAGATCTACCGCCCGAGGGCGTTCCCGAGGTACGGAAACCGTCGAAACCGTGCCGATATCCGGAGCTCGGCCGCCGGGGACATGGCCCGTTGGGTCAAGACTGGCGATGGGTGCGTCGTCCGTCGGCTGTCCGTCGGGTTGTCGTCCGGCGGCCGGCTCTCGGTCGTCCGGCGGTCCCTGGTGCGTCGTCCGGCGGTCCGTATCTTCCTCCCATGTCCATTCCCGCCGCCCGTCTCGAGAACGCCTGGCGCCGCCTCTCCGCGCTGCCCGGAGGCCGCTGGCTGTTCGGGCGGATCCTCGGGTTGATGGTCCCGTACAGTGGCTCGGTCCGCCCGTCGGTGCGCGCGCTCGAGCCGGGGCGTGCGGTGATCTCCATCCGTGAGCGTCGCCGACTCCGGAACCACCTGAACTCCATCCACGCCATCGCCCTGGCCAACCTCGGTGAGCTCGCCAGCGGGCTGGCCATGACCCTGGCCCTGCCGTCCGGCGTGCGCGGGATCCCGGTCGGCATCCGGGTCGACTATCACAAGAAGGCCCGGGGCACCATCACGGCCCTCGGCCGGGCGTCCCCGCCCGCGTCGGTCCCCACCGACCTCGAGGCGTCCGCGACAGCGGAGCTGGTGGACGAGTCCGGCGAGGTTGTTGCAGAGGTGCGGGTGACGTGGAAGCTCGGACCGGAGGAGGAGTAGCCCGGGGCTCGCAGCTCGAATCCCGGGGCAACCGCCGCGATCATGGACCTGCAGACGAAGCTGACCGAAGCCGCGAACATCGCGTACCCCATCATCTGTGGGGCCATGTACCCCTGCTCGAACCCGGAGCTGGTGGCTGCGGCCAGCGAAGCCGGCGGCCTGGGTATCGTTCAGCCCGTGTCCCTGACCTACGTCCACGGGTACGAGTTCCGGGAGGGCCTGCGCAAGATCAAATCGCTGACCTCGAAGCCCATCGGGATGAACGCGCTCATCGAAGCGTCGTCGCGGACCTACGAAAATCGCATGAAGGAGTGGGTCGACATCGCGCTGGAAGAGGGGGTGCGGTTCTTCGTCACGAGTCTCGGCAAGCCCACTTGGGTGGTGGACGCCGTGGAGCCCCACGGCGGCGTCGTCTACCACGACGTCACGGAGCGGAAGTGGGCGCTGAAGGGCCTGGAGAGCGGCGTCCACGGGCTCATCGCCGTGAACAGCCGGGCCGGTGGCCACGCGGGCCCCAGGACACCGGCCGAGCTGATGGACGAGCTGGAGGACCTGGGCGTTCCCATCGTCTGCGCCGGCGGGATCGGTACCCCCGAAGAGTTCGTGGCCGCGCTCGAGCGCGGCTATGCCGGCGTCCAGATGGGCACGCGGTTCATCGCGACGACCGAGTGCACGGCGGCCATGCCGTACAAACGGGCGATCCTGGAGAGCGGTGAGGACGATATCGTGCTCACCGAGCGGGTCACCGGCGTGCCGCTCTCGGTGATCGAGACCCCGTACATCGAGCGTCTCGGAACGAAGGCCGGTCCCCTCGCCCGCTGGATGCTGAAGGGCCGCTGGCGGAAGCGGTTGATGCGGACGATCTACGCCCTCTGGTCCGGCTGGCGCCTCAAGCAGTCCAGTTACGACGAGTCGGGCGAGAAGGACTTCTGGCAGGCCGGCCGGTCCGTGGCCGGTATCGACGAGATCAAGCCGGTCGCCCGGATCATCGAGGAGCTGGTCGCGGCGGCCCGCCGGGCCTGATTCAGGCGACTACGCGAACCGGGCGGGCTGGCCCCGGGCCGCCTTCCCGGCGTCGCCAACGCCTTACCCGTACCGCTTCGCCGCCCTTGCCCGGGCCTTCGCCGCTTCCACCTCCCGGTTCTTCGGTGCCGCGTTGGTGACCAGCGAGTCCACCAGCTCCCGTGTCGCGGCCGCCACCAGCTCGACCGCCCGCTCGAACGCCGCCTCGTTGGCTTGGGACGGCTTCGTGTAACCGCTGATCTTTCGGACGTACTGGAGCGACGACGCCCGGATCTCCTCGTCGGTTGCGGGCGGGTCGAAGTTGAAGAGCGTCTTGATGTTCCTGCACATGATGACCTCGCTATTGCTCGCGGCGACCTTGTCGAGAATCATCCGCAGCAGGGGAGCTACCGCCGCAACGGCTTGATCTTCCGTCCTGCCGCCGAATCCTCCACCAGCCGCCTCATCCGCCGCTCGCGGGTGGGTTCCCGCTTTGCGCTCATGACCCAGAAGGTAGCGGTCTTCCGGTAGCCAGGCGGCTGGTCATCGAACCAGGCTGCGGCGTCGGCGTTCGCGTCGAGGAGGGCCCGGAGCTCGTCGCTGAACTCGGCCCGCTCCCGCTCGTGGGATGCCCGGCCCGTGTTCTCCGGGTCGCGCTCCTCCCACGCGGCGCGACCGGGTTCCTCGATCAGCCCCTCCGCCTCCATCTCCCGGTACATCTCCACGTTCTTCCGGCTCCAGTGGCTGTCGGGGCGGCGCGGCGTGAACCGGATCATGTACGCTTCGTCGTCGATGGACCGGCGCAGGCCGTCGATCCACCCCCAGCGGAGCGCCTGTCT
>JAWVYT010000365.1:0-3188 GCA_033722595.1 Longimicrobiales bacterium | reverse complement strand
TGTACGACGCCGCGGTCGAGGCGTACCGGCAGGCGCTGCGGCTCCGGCCCGATGATGAGGACGCCAAGTGGAACTACGAGCTGGCGCTGCGGGAGCGGCAGGAGCAGGCGCAGCGCCAGGCCGGGGGTGGCGGCCAGGGCGAGCAGCAGCCGGAGCCCCGGGAGGGTGACCAGGGCCAGGGCAGCGGGTCCCGGCCGGAGCCGCAGCCCGGGGACCCGCAGGCCCCGCCGGACCAGGCGCAGGGCGCGCCGCAGCCGCTGACGCCGGAGCAGGCGGAGCGGATCCTCAGCGGCGTCGAGCAGGACGAGCGGGAGCTGTTCCGGGACAAGCTCCGACAGGGCCGCCAGCAGACCCGGACCGCGCGGGACTGGTAGAGCCGTGACGGGTGCACTGCTCCTCGTGCTGGCCCTCCAGGCCCAGGACCCCGTCCAGGTCGGCGCGCGGCTGACGGAGGAGGAGATCCGGGCGGGCGAGACCACGATCCTGCGCGTGGACGTGGAGACCGAGGGCGAGCGGGCCCGGATCGAGCGGTTCCGGACGCTGCCGCCCGGGATCGAGGTGGTGGGCACCCGGGACTACGACCAGCGCCAGTTCAGCCTGCCCGGCGGGACACGGCGGTTCATCACGCGGGAGTTCGTGCTCCGGGCCCGCGCGCCGGGCCGCTATCGGATCCCGTCGGTCACGGTCGTTGTGGAGGGGCGGTCGTACAGCACGCGGTCGCAGCTGCTCACGGTGACCTCGGCGCCCACCCGGGAGCGGGGCGAGACGGGCGCGACGGCCGAGGGCGTGATCCTCCGCGCGTGGCTGGACGCGGACACCGTCTTCGTCGGGGAGCAGGTCACGCTCGAGGTGGAGGCCATGTTCTCCCAGGAGGCCCGGATGCGGCTGCGCCGGGCGCCGGAGTACGAGGCGCCGAGCCCGGCCGGGTTCTGGGTCCACGAGCTCCCGGACCCCGGCCGACCCGTGCGCCAGGGCGTGGGCGGCGAGGTCTACGAGGTCCAGCGGTTCCGGCGGGCGTTCTTCCCCCTCGCCCCCGGCAGCTACACCATCCCGCCGGCCCGGCTCGAGTACGAGATGCGACGGGGGCTGCTGTACGCGCCCGACACGCGGGAGCTGACCAGCGACCCGATGCCGCTGACCGTGCTGCCGATCCCGGCCGACCGGCCGCCGGCGTTCAACGGCGCGGTGGGCGACTTCGACGTCCGAGCCCGCCTGGAGCCGGCCACGGTACCGGTGGGCGAGGCGTCGGTGCTCACGGTGGAGGTCGAGGGGACGGGGAACGTGAAGGCGCTCCCGGCCCCGGCGCTGCCGGAGATCCCGGGCGTGGAGGTGTTCCCGCCCAGCGAGGAAGCCGAGTCGTCCTCAGAGGGCACCACGATCCGGGGCCGGAAGACGTTCAGCTGGGTCCTGATCCCGCGGAGGGCCGGTGAGCTGGAGGTTCCGCCCGTACGCTACGCCTGGTTCGACCCCGGGGCGGGCGGGTTCGAGACCGCGGCCATGGGACCGGGCGTGATCCGGGCCACGCCGGCGCCGGCCGCGGGGGACGCACGCCCCCCCGCGACGATCCGGTTCCTGAAGACCCGGCCGGAGCCCGACCCGGTGGGCTGGGTCCGGGCGTCCTGGTTCGCCGGTCTCCAGGCCGTGCCGCTCCTCCTGCTGGCCTTCGCGCTGGTCTGGCACCGGCGACGGAGCCGTCGGGGGCGGCTGTCGGTGGGTGGGCTGCGCCGGGAGCGGAAGCGGCGGTTCGACGAGCTGGACGAGCGGGCGGGCGACCCCGACGACGCCGAGCTCTACGCCGACGCAGAGGACTTCGCCCGCGACTGGGTGGCCCGGCGGTTGGGCGTGGCCCGCAGCGAGGCGACCGACCCCGTGGTGCTCCGGGACGCCGGCGTGCCCGATACGGACGTCGCGGCGCTGCGGGGGGTCCTGGACCGGCTGGCCGCGGGACGGTTCGCGCCGACGCCGCCGACGCCCGGCGAGCGACGGGTGGTCATCGGCGGGCTCCGCAGGGTGCTGGAGGCCGTGGACCGGGCGGTGCCGACCGCCGCGGCGCGGGCCGGACCGGGGACGACGCCGGGATCGCCGGCGGGGGGCGCGGCAGCGGGGATGGTGGTCCTCCTGCTCACGATCCCCGCGCTGGCCGCGCTGACCGCGCCGGCCGACGCGACCGCTCAGGCGGCGGTCTCGCCCGACACGCTCTTCGACCGCGGACTGGCCGCCTTCGAGGCCGACGCGTACCGCGATGCGGCCGAGCTGTTCGAGCGGTACGTGGGCCGGGCGCCGCGCGACGCGGCCGGGTGGTACAACCTGGGCACGGCGTACTACCGGGCGGGCGAGACGGGGCGGGGGATCCGGGCCTGGCTCGCGGCACTGCGGCTGGACCCCAGGGACGACGACACACGGCACAACCTGCTGGTGGCCGGCGCGGCGCCGGAGCTCATGCAGCGGGCGGCGCCGTTCCCGCTCCGGACCTCGGAGCTCGCGCTGCTGGCCGCGGTGGCGTGGCTCCTGGGCGGCGCGGCGCTGGCGCTGTGGGTGCTGCGCAGGAGCCGGCCCGCGGGGGTGGGCGGCCTGGCCGCCATGGTTACGGCCGTGGCGCTGGCCGGGCTGTGGTGGGGCTCGACGCGCGGGGAGGAAACCCTCATCGTGCTGGATGGCGCCACCCTGCGGGCGGGGCCGTCGCTCCGGTCCGAGCCGGTGTCCACGCTGGATCCCGGCACCGGACTGGTGCCCGTCGACCGCTACGGCGACTGGGTCCGGGCCCGGACGCTCCGCGGCGACGAGGGGTGGATCGAGAGGAACCGTACCGGGAGCCTGTAGCCATGTCGAGCCCAGCCGAGCATCCGAACCTCCGCATCATCGACCACCCGCTGGTGCAGCACAAGATGGCGCTGCTCCGCGACGAGGCCACGTCCAAGAAGGCGTTCCGCGAGCTGGTCGACGAGCTGAGCATGCTGCTGGCGTACGAGGCCACCAGCGAGCTGCCGCTCCGGACGGTGACGGTACGCACGCCGCTGGAGGAGACCGAGGCCCGGCAGATCGCGGGGAAGAAAGTCGTCCTGGTCCCGATCCTACGGGCCGGGCTCGGGATGGTGGACGGCGTGCTCCGGCTGATGCCGTCGGCCCGGGTCGGGCACGTCGGGCTCTACCGCGATCACGACACGCTGGAGCCCCACCACTACTACTTC
>JAWVYT010000364.1:0-3201 GCA_033722595.1 Longimicrobiales bacterium | reverse complement strand
GAGGATCCGGACCCGGTCCTCCTCCTCGTCGAAGTGCTCGATGATGTCGGCCAGGTCGCTGGGGTGGAGCCCCTCCAGGAACTCCCGGAGCACGCCCTCGTCGCCCGCCGCGAGCAGCGCCTCGAGCCGGGTCATCCGCTGCTGGAACTCGTCCACCTGCTGGGCTTCGGGCGTGCTCACGGACGCCCCCCGGGCTCCGTACGGGCGTCGGGCTCCACGGGCGGCTCGGGCCGCCCTTCCGGGAACGGCGATGGCGCACCGGGACCCGGTCGGGCGCCGGGGGGCGGCGGCTCCGTGCCCATGGGCCCCGTGGGCGGGACGGCGCCGGCCGAGAACACGTACGTGAAGCCCTCCTCGATGGTGACCGGGAGCCGGACGATCCGGGCGGCCGGGACGATGATCAGGAAGCCGGTGACGGGGTTCGGCGCCGTCGGAAGGAACACGGTGACGCCGTCCTCGATCCGGTTCTCCAGCGCCCGGGGCGCCCGGCCCGTCTCGAAGCCGAGGGTCCACTGCCCCGGCGAGGGGTACTCGAAGAGGACCACGGAGCGGAAGAACCGCCGCTCCTCGCTACCGAATACGCTGCCCACGATCCGGCGGGTGGCGCCGTACAGCCGGCTCACGATGGGGACCCGGTCCAGCGCCCGGTGCCACCACTCGACCACCTTGGACCCGACGGTGGCCTCGGCGACCCACCCCACGGCGAGGAGCAGGAATACGAGGAGCACGAGGCCGAGGCCGGGGATCTCGAAGCCGATGATGTCGTAGAGAGAGCGGCCCAGGATCCCGTCGAGGGTCGTGAACA
Source organism: Longimicrobiales bacterium (assembly GCA_033722595.1). GTDB lineage: Bacteria > Gemmatimonadota > Gemmatimonadetes > Longimicrobiales > RSA9 > JAWVYT01. The sequence continues at coordinate 2,396 of JAWVYT010000364.1, read as the reverse complement.
GCCACCAGAGGATGTACGCGGTCACGCCCAGCGGGGCGATGACGATCAGCCCGGCGATCAGCCGGCGACGGAAGAGCTTGCCGAGCCCACCGCTCATGGCAACTCCAGCCCCGCCACGATCCGCTCCTGGTGCCGCCACATCTCGCTCTCCTCCCGTCCCGTCTCGGGGTGGTCGTATCCGAGCACGTGGAGGGTCCCGTGGACGGCCAGCCGGGCCAGCTCCCGGCGGGGCGGCTCGTCCTCGTCTGCGGCCTGGGCCACCGCCCGGTCGACGCCGATGTAGACATCGCCGATCACGGGCTCGCCCTCGTCGTGGAGCGCGAAGGCCAGCACGTCCGTGGGTCCCTCCCGCTGGAGCCACTCCCGGTTGAGCTCGGCCATGCGGTCGTCGCCCAGGAGCGTGAGCGACAGCTCGCCCTCCTCGGCGCCCCGGTCCGCTGCCGCGGCCCGGGCGGCCCGCTCCACGACGCCCGGCGCGTCCCGGATCCCGGCGTCCGACTCCGGGCTCACCCGTACGCGGAGCGTCATCCGCGGGCCTCCGCCGGGATGTCCTCCCGGACCCCCTCGCTGTGCGCGGGCGGCTCCTCCTGCCCCGAGTCCTTGGGCGGGTAGTCGATCCGCTGGTGGTACATCCCCGTGAGCACGTTCACGAACTGCGCCTTGATGACCGCCAGCTCCTGCAGCGTCAGCGGCGCCTCGTCCAGCTGGTCGCGGTCGATCTTGACCTGGACGATCCGGTCGACCAGGTCGGCGATGCTCTCGGGAGTCGGGTCGGGCAGCACCCGTGCGGCGGACTCCACGGAATCGGCGAGCATCACGATGGCCGTCTCCTTGGACCGGGGCCGCGGCCCGGGGTAAGCGAAGTCGTTCGGGTCCAGCTCCCGGTCGGGGTTCGCCTCCTTCGCCTGGTCGTAGAAGAAGCTGATGGACTGGGTGCCGTGGTGCTCGGCGATGAAGTCCTTCACGATCTCCGGGAGATTGGCCTCATCGGCCAGCTTCAGCCCCTCCAGCACGTGGTTCCGAACCACCTGCGCCGACGTGGCCGGCTTGAGCTTGTCGTGGGGGTTCCGGCCCGACGGCTGGTTCTCGATGAAGTAGTGGGGCTTGGCGATCTTGCCGACGTCGTGGTAGTACACGCCGACCCGGGTCAGGAGCGCGTTGGCCCCGATCCCGCCGGCCGCGGCCTCCGCCAGGTTCGCCACGTTGATGGAGTGGGCGTACGTGCCCGGCGCCTCCATGGAGAGCCGGCGCAGGAGCGGCCGGTTCGCGTCCGCGAGCTCCAGCAGCGTCTGGTCGGTGGTGATCCGGGTGAAGCCTTCCAGGAGCGGCATGAAGCCGAGCGCGGCAAAGGCGCACGCCACGGCGTTCACGGCGCCCCACGCGGTGAACGCGCCCAGGTCCTCGACGGGCCAGCCCCGCAGGAGCCCCAGGATGACGGCCGCGCCGAGGTAGCCGGCGGCGATGAGCCCGATGAACCCCCAGCTCTGGGCCCTGCGTCGGACCACGCGGACCGAGAGCGACGCCACGGCCCCGCCGGTGACCAGCGTGAGCAGCGCGACGATCCCCAGGAACGGTGTCTGGCCGGCGAGCAGCACCGCCAGGACGAGGGACAGGTTCAGCGCGAGCCGCCCGTCCCAGAGCGTGGCCACGACCAGCGCCGGAAAGGCGATGGGGATGAGAGCCACGATCGGGGTGTCGTACGACCCGATCACCGCGGCCACGCCGACCAGCGTCAGGACCAGGAACGTGAACACGGCCACGTGCCGCAGGTTCCGGTACACGTTCTCCCGGAAGAAGAACAGGAGCACGCCGAAAAGGCTGAGGACTACCAGGTTGAAGAGGAAGCCGCCCAGCGCCCGCAGCCCCCGTCGCCCGGCATCGGCCTGCCCCAGCCGCTCCAGCTCCTGGCGGTAGGCCCGGAACCGCTCCATGTCGACATCGGTGACCGGCTCCCTGGCCGGCACGACCCGCTGCCCCTTCTGGATCTGGGCCTTGATGGGGTTCACGACCGCCCGGCTCCGCTCCCGCGCCCGGTCGGTCGCCTCCCAGTCGGGTCGCAGGCTCGGAACCATGAACCGGACGAGGATCAGGCGCTGCAGCTGCTCGTAGCCCTGGGGCGCGGTGGTGGGCACGTGGTAGCGGGAGCGGTCGTAGAAGTCGGCGTTGTCCCACACCGTGTCCGGGTGGACGACCCGCTCCTGACCGCCCTCGACGATCCGGATCGGCTGGTCCCCGGCCTCCTCCAGCTGCGAGCGCATGGCGATACCCCGGGGCAGCTCGTCCAGGATCACGCCGCGCACGCTCCGCCGGAGCCGATCGCGGAGCGCCGGGTCCAGCAGCAGGTCGAGATCGGCCGACGACGGCTGGATCGCGTACGAGGAGAGCAGGTCCCGGAT
>JAWVYT010000363.1:0-3208 GCA_033722595.1 Longimicrobiales bacterium | reverse complement strand
GGGCCTCGGGTGTTTGCCCGGTGGCATGCCGGGTACCTCCTCGACCCTGTCTCGTTTCGGCCGCAGCGTCGGGTCCCACCGCCGGTGCCGACCGCAGTCGACGCGCCGTTTCACCCCAAGCGTGCCCTCATCCGAGGGTCATGGTCCCGGACCCGGCCGGCGCGAAGTGGGTTCGCCCGGGGGCGTCCGTGGACTCGGTCGAGGGGCCGTTCGTCGGCCCGCGTCGCCGCTGGATATGAACGGTGCACGCCTGACGACGACACCGCAAGATCTTTGACCGGTCCCCGGTCACGCGGGCTGCCGCCGTGAGCGGCGTTGGAACCGGTTGGAAGGGTCCCGCGGCGGTGTAGATGCCCGGGCGGATCCGCGCCGCCGGCTACTCGGGCTGCCGAACCCGCACGAGCACGGCCCGCGCCGTGCCCGCCAGGTACTGGACCCGGAGCCGGTGTGCCCCGTCCGGCAGCACGTACTTCTCGCGATCCCGGTCCCCCAGCAGGGGCGAGAGCCCGCTGAGGCGGGGGTCAACCGGCAGCCGGAACTCCTGGTCGTGGTGGGAGCGCTTCGCCTCGTACCGGAACGGCTCCCCGTTCAGCGTCGCCGCGACCACGACGCTCGCAGTATCTGTCGATGCCTCCAGGATCGGTCGCCATTCCAGGCGCAGGGGGACGCCGCCGTCCGCGTCCACCTCGATGCTCTCACCCGGCCGTAGTACCCACCACCGCTGCGACCCTCCGGCCGGCTTCTGCACCCGAACCATGAGACCGCTCGACGGCGCCAGCGTCTCCCAGTCGACGCTGGCCGGACCCATGTGTCCGGAGAGGGCCCAGGCCCCTCCGCTCAGGAGCAGCGGGAACAGGAGCAGCGAGGCGACCCGGGCCCACTGCCAGACCCGGTGACGCGGTCGCAGCGACTTCTCGATCGCCGGCCACACCGAGCGGCGGGCCCGTTCGAGGTCGAAGGGGAAGTCGATCTCCACCCACGGCGTCCCCGCCACGTTCACGCCCTCGATCTCGACCTCGGAGAGGATGCTCCGGACCGCTTCGGTGACCCACGACTTCTCGTCGCCGGCCGACACGATGGCCTCCGTCCGTCGCCGCAGGGCCGCGCTCCCGCGGGCGTCCAGCTTGATCACGCCCAGGTTCTCGCCGCGGGCGCCGGTCTCCGGCAGGTCTTTCCCCAGGTCGGTGACCCGCCCCCGCTGGAGCCCGACCTTCGTGCCCTCGGCCCCTGTGACGCTCATGGAATCGTAGGCGAGGGCGTTCCCCTGGCTGGCGAGGAGCTTCTTCAGCGCCTGCGGGTGGAACAGCAGGTCCGAGTTGAGGAGCAGCACGTCGCCCTCGAGCCATTCCCGCGCGAGCCAGAGCGAATACAGGCTGTTGGTCTCCGACGGCCGCGGATTCTCGACGTACTCCACGGCCTCGCCGAGGGCCTCCCGCACCTGATCGGCGCCATGGCCGACGACCACGACGACGGGCCCGATTCCCTCGCTCGACAGCGCCTCCAGCTGGTGCTCGACCAGCGTCTTCCCCCCGACCCGGATCAGCGCCTTCGGCCGCCCCTTCGACTTCTTCCCGAGGCGGCTGCCCAGACCCGCGGCCAGTATGATCGCCTTCATCGCCGATCTCCCTGGAACGCCGGAACCGTGTCCGGCGGCGGATCCGTCGTTTCCTCGAGGACCTGCCCCGCCCCGTTCCCTCCCGGGTCCTGCGCCACGTCCTTCGACTTCCCTCCAGCCAGATAGATCACCCGCTCCAGCCGCCGGGCGATCCGCGGGTCGTGCGTGACCCAGAAGGTCGTGCGCCCCCGGGTGACCTCGAGCAGGAGCTCTTCGATCATCTCGGTGGACGCTTCGTCGAGGCCTGTCGTGGGCTCATCGAGGAGCCATATGGCCCCGTCGCGCAGGAGCGCCCGAGCGATGGCGAGGCGCTGCCGCTCGCCTGCGGAGAAGAGTCGTCCCTGCCGCTTCACGATCGTGTCCAGCCCGTCCGGCAGGCGCTCGATCAGGTCGAGGGCCCGGGCCCGGCGGGCGGCCTCCAGAATCTCTGGCTCGGTCGCGTCCGGTCGCCCCAGCGCGATGTTGTCCCGGACGCTCAGCCCGAAGAGCACGGTGCCCTGCAGGACCACGCTCATCCGGTCGCGGAGCGGGGCCACGGCGTACTCCCGAAGGTCCCGCCCGTCCACCAGGATCTCGCCGGTGTCGGGGTCGCTCAGCCGGAGCAGGAGCCGGAGCAGTGTGGACTTGCCGGCCCCGTTCGGGCCCACCAGCGCCACCCGCTCCCCCGCGTCGACGGTCAGGTTGACGTCACGCAGCGCCCACTTCCGGGTGCCCCGCCTGCGCTTGGGGTTCCGGGCGGATACGTCTCGGAGCTCGATCGTGCCGCGGAGTCGCTCCGGGACGACCGCATCGGGGGCGTCGTCGATGGCGGGAGCGCGGTCCATGATCTTCCGGAGCCGATCGGAGGACGCCACGGTGGTCCCCATCCGGACGGTCTGGCGGGCGAAGCGGAAGAACGGCGGGAACAGCGCCGTCGCGTAGGAGACGAAGAGGACCAGCTCGCCGGCGGTCACGGCCCCGGCTGCCACCCGCTGGGCGCCGACGATGAGGACCACGCCGATCCCGAGGCTGATGAGGAGCTCTACCTTCATCAGCATCCCCGAGCTCAGCCGCTGGACCTTGCTCTCCTGCTTCAGGCTCTTCCCGTTCAGCCGCTCGAACACCCCGCCCCCGGCGTCGGCCCCGCGGAAGGTGTGGATCTCGCGGATCGAGATCAGCTCCTCCGCGACCAGGCCCGCGAGCTTCCCCTCGCGCTTCCGGTTCTTCCGGGCGGCCTTCCGCACCCGGTACCCCCCCTGTGCCATGATCCAGAGCGCGACCGTACCCGCTACGGCCAGCACCACCGCCAGCGCCGCGTCGACCCAGAACAGCACGATCAGGATCGCCACGAACGTCAGCACGGTCTGGAAGAGCCGCGTGAGGACGCGGTTGAGCCCCTTCCGGAGCCGGGTTGTATCGTAGATGATCCGCGTCAGCAGCTCGCCCTCGCTCTTCCGCTCGTGGAACGCCAGCGACTGCCGGAGCACGTGCGAGAAGAGATCGGCCCGGAACCCGTACAGGATGCGGTTGCCGACCCCTACGAGCGTCATGACCTGCCCGTACTCCGTGACCGCGGCGGACGCGGCGATGAGGAGAAACAGCCCGCCCGCGGCG
>JAWVYT010000362.1:0-3211 GCA_033722595.1 Longimicrobiales bacterium | reverse complement strand
TCCGCCCCCGAGGCCCGGTCCCGGTACCACTTCATCAGCCGCTCCGTCTCGTTCGTCGAGACGAACGCGCCCTGGATCCGGACGGGGTCCGACCGCCCCGGCGGGAGGAACAGCATGTCGCCGTTCCCCAGCAGCGCGTCGGCGCCGTTCTGGTCGAGGATCGTGCGGGAATCGACCTTCGAGCTGACCCGGAACCCGATCCGCGACGGGAAGTTCGCCTTGATCAGCCCCGTGATCACGTTCACGCTCGGCCGCTGCGTGGCCACGATCAGGTGGATCCCGATGGCCCGCGCCTTCTGCGCCAGCTGCGCCAGGGGCCGCTCCACGTCCGACTGCGCCTGCATCATCAGGTCCGCCAGCTCGTCGACGATCAGGACGACGTACGGCAGCGGCCCGTCGTCCCAGACCCAGCGGTCCGGGTCGCCCTCCTCGCCGTCGGGCTCCGCCCGCCGCAGCGTGACGCCCTCCTCCACCCGCTTGTTGAACTCGGCGATGGACCGGACGCTGTTCTGGCTCAGCAGCTCGTACCGGCGCTCCATCTCGTAGACCATCCACCGCAGCACCAGCCCCGCCTCCTCCGGGTCCGTCACCACCGGGTGACGCAGGTGCGGCAGGTCGCCGTACATGCTCAGCTCGACCATCTTCGGGTCGATGAGCAGCAGCCGGAGCGTCTCCGGCGAGTGCTTGTAGATCAGGCTCGTGATGATCGTGTTGATGCACACGCTCTTCCCCGAGCCCGTGGCCCCGGCGATCAGCAGGTGCGGCATCCGGGCCAGGTCGGAGACGTACGGCGTTCCCTCCAGGTCCTTCCCGAGCGCCAGCGGCAGCTGACCCGGGTGCCCCGCGAAGACCGGGGCCTCCACGATCTCCCGGAGGTAGACCATCTCCGGCTCCGGGTTCGGCACCTCCACGCCCACGGCGGCCTTGCCCGGGATCGGCGCCACGATCCGGACGCTCGGCGCCTTGAGCGCCAGCGCCAGGTCCGCATCCAGCGCCTCCACCCGGCTGACCTTGATTCCCGGCGCCGGCGCGAACTCGTACTGCGTCACCACCGGGCCCGTGGTCCGACCCACGATCTCGCCCTCCACCTTGAACGTCTCCAGCGTGTCCACCAGGACCTGGCCCAGCCGGTCCAGCTCCTTCTCCGTGAGCGCCGGGTCGCGGTCCGGCTTCGCACGCAACGCGTCCAGCGGCGGTGCCGGGCCCGCCGGGCCCGCGCCCACGGGGCCCACGCCTTCGGGCTCGGGCTCCGGCTCCGCGGCGTCGCGTCCGGTCCCGTCCGCCTCCCGCGCCACGGCCGCCTCCGCGACCGCCTCGGCCGCGCCGGACACGCCCTCCTCCGGGCCCAGCTGCACGCCCTCCTCCAGCGCCGCTCGCGGCTTCCGCTTCGGCTTCAGCGACCCGAGCAGCCGACGGAAGGGGCTCGACACGGCGCCCGGGTCGATGGCATCCACCGCGCCCTTCAGCGCGCGCGCCCCCTTCGTCGCCCCGCCGGCCGCCGTCCGGGCGGGGTTCCAGCCCACCGTGATAATGCTGGCGGCGATGGCCACGAACCCCACCAGCAGGCCCGCGCCCACGGCACCGATCCAGTCGAGGAGCGGCGTAGCCACCAGGATGCCCCACCACCCCGCGGCCCGGGTCCCGCCCAGGACGGCCACGGCCACGGGCAGCAGGAGCACGAGCAGCACCGTGAGGAGGTCCCAGCGGAGCATGGCCTCGGTCCGCACGCCGAACGCGGCCAGTGCGGCCAGCGTCGGGATCAGCGGGACCAGGTAGACCCCGACGCCGATGGCGAAGGTGCCGCCATCCCGGAACCCGGCGCCCACCGCGCCCATGAGGTTGTCGGGACCGACCAGCCCCACCGCCGCGGGCGGGACCAGGCTCAGGGCCGTGAACGCGGCCAGGAGGATCAGGCCGAGACCCAGGAGGTCCCGCTGCTGCTCGTCCGTGAGCAGCCCCGTGTTCTTCTTGCCCTTCCTGCCCTTCTTCTTCGCCATGCTATCCCGCCGTGATCTTCCGGTCCCGGAAGCCCGGGACCACGTCCGTCCGGTCCAGCTGTGCGCAGAGCGCCACGTCCTCGCCGTGGCCGATGCCCTCCAGGTACCGGCCCGCCGCCGTGTCCGCCAGCGCCGACGCCAGGTCCTGCTTCCGGCCGATCAGCCTCCGGGCCGCACGCCCGGCGTCGTTCAGGATCGGGTCCGCGGCCTCCAGCGCCCGGACCAGCGCGCCGGCGCACAGCGCGTCGTCGAGGCCGAACCGACCCTCCCGGCCCGCGCACACGATCGCCACGTCCGTCCCGGCCTCCGTCGTCGTCTCCGCCACCGCCGTCAGGTTCAGGAGGGCGCCGGCCAGGATCCCGGCGCCTTCCTTCGCCGCGTACCGCTCCGCCACCGCCATGAACGCCCGGGTCCCGTTGGTGGTGGCCATGACGAGCGACGTGTCGCCCACGGCCTCCCGAGTGAACTCGGCCGGCGCGTTCCCGAGGTCGAAGCCCTCGATCGGCAGGCCCTTGCGCTCACCGGCCAGCAGCACCGAGTCCCGGCCGATGCCCTGGGCGATCCGGGCGGCGTCATCCACCGTCGGGACCGGGAACACGGCGCGGGCACCGTTCGCCAGCGCCTCGACCATGGTGCTCGTGGCCCGGAGCACGTCGATCACCACCACGGTGCCCGGCAGCTCCGTCGTCAGCTCGCCGGGCGTGAAGTAGACGTCGACCTTCACGACCCCTCGGCCTGCTTCGCCATCCAGCGCTCGAGGAACTTCGTGTCGATGTCGCCGGCCACCACGTCGGGGTCGTGCAGCAGCTCCAGCAGGAACGGGATCGTGGTCTTCACGCCCTCCACGATGAACGACTCCAGCGCCAGTCGCATCCGGATGATCGCCTCCTCCCGGTCGCCGGCGTGGACGATGAGCTTCCCCAGCAGCGAGTCGTAGTTCGGCGGCACCCGGTAGCCCTGGTAGGCGTGCGAGTCCACCCGCACGCCCGGGCCGCCCGGCGCGTGCCAGATCGTGATCTCGCCGGGGCTCGGCGCGAACTTCCGGGCCGGGTCCTCGGCGTTGATCCGGCACTCGATGGCGTGGCCCTCCAGCGTCACAGCGCCCTTGTCCTGGACCGTGTGCTTCTCGCCCGCCGCCACCCGTACCTGCTCCTTGATCAGGTCGTAGCCCGTGACCAGCTCCGTCACCGGGTGCTCCACCTGGATCCGGGTGT
>JAWVYT010000361.1:0-3225 GCA_033722595.1 Longimicrobiales bacterium | reverse complement strand
CCGGATCCGCTCCCGGCGGGGACCGGTCTCCAGCGCCCGGAGCTGCTGCCGGGCCTGTTCCAGCGTCGCCTCCGCCACTTCGAACCGGGTGTCGGCCTTGTCCAGCGCCTCCTGGCTGATGGCGCCGCCCGCGTGGAGCCGTCGCGCCCGGGTCAGGTCCCGGCGGGCGTCCTCCAGCTGCTGCTCCGCCGCCCGAACGGCCGCCCTCGCCTGCGCGATCTTCTCGCTCCGCGCGCCCGCCTCCAGCTCCGCCAGCGCCGCACGGGCCGCCTCGAGCTGCGCTTCCGCCGCCGCCTTCCTCGCCTCCAGCTCCGAAGCGTCCAGTCGCGCCAGGACCGCGCCCCGGGTGACCCGGTCGCCCTCACGGACCAGGATCTCCGCGACCCGGCCGGGAGCGTTGAACCCCAGGTCGGCGTCCGTGGCCTCCACCGTACCGGACGCGTCGATCTCGCCCGGCTCGTCCCCCATGTCCAGCACCAGCCAGCCCGCCGCGCCTACGACCACCACGACGCCGGCTGCAATCGCGATCCGCCTCATGGTCCCGCCCTTTCCGTCCATTGTTCGAGCCACTCCATGGTCAGCGTGCCCGTCGCCCGGGCCAGCCCCACCCGGGCCTCCACGGCGGCGTGCCGGGCCTGGGCCAGCGCCGAGCGGACCTCGGCCAGCTCCGCTTCGGCACGGAGGTAGTCGGTCTGGACGCCCGCCCCCGAGGCCAGCGCCAGCGCCTCGATCCGGGCCACCTCCTCGCCCTGGGTCACCGCCGCCTCCAGCGCCTCGGTCCGCGCCCGGGCCGTGCGATACGCCGACAGCCCGGCGTCCACCGCGTCGACCAGACGACGCTCCACCAGCTGCCGCTCCGCCCTCGCCGCTTCCGCGTCGGCCCGCGCCCGCTCCACCGCCGCGACCCGGGCGCCGCCCGTGAACAGCGGGTAGCTCAGCTGCACGCCCGCCTGCCACTCCCCGGTGAAATCCACGCTCGGCGCCCCGAAAGCGCTGTAGCGCCCCGTGAGCGAGACCCGGGGCAGGAACGACGACTTCGCCGCCGAAACCCGACTCTCGGTCGCCGCCACGCGGTCCGCCGCCCGGGCCAGCGCGGGGTTGTCCACTGCGCGGGCCCGGTCGACGAGCGCCGCGCGCGGGGGCGGCGGGCCGTCGTCGGGGGCCAGCGCGACCAGCGTCGCGTCCCGGACCCGGGCGTCCTCGAGGCCGGAGACCCGGGCCAGGCGACGGAGCGCCAGCGCCAGCTCCTCGACGGCGGCCTCCCGCTCCGCGCGGGCCCGGCTCAGCGCCGCCTCGGCCCGAAGCACGGCCAGACGCGGGGCCCGGCCCTCCCGGAAGAGCAGCGCGGCCCGCTCCCCCTCCTCCTCCAGCGCCGTCACGCGAAGGCGCTGGGCCCGGAGGACGTCCCGGGCCGTCATGGCCCCCAGGTACGCCGATGTGACCTCCGCCAGCACGGCCTCGCGGGCCACGGCCACCCCCGCCTCCAGTGAGGACTCCACCGCCGAGGCCGCCCGGACCCGCGCGGCCCGCGCCCCATCGAAGAGGGCGTAGTCGACCGAGGCGTGGCCCTGGTAGAGCGTCTCGTCGAAGGCCGGCGGGGACTGCAGGCTGAAGCCGTGGAGCGGCGCCACCACCATCGGCTCCTGGTGCCGCCGCGCCAGCGCCGACGCGGCCACCGTGGGCAGCCACGCCGAACGGGCCTCGGCCACCCACGCGGCCGACGCCCTACGGTGGGCCTCGGCACCGGCCACCGTCGGGTGGGTGCGAAGCGCAGACTCCAGAACGTCGCCGAGCGACAGCCGCACGGTGTCGGTCGGCGTCGATCCAGCTTCGGAGCCGACCTGGGCCGACAGGAGGGACGGGAGCAGGACGGCGCACAGCAGCAGCGGCGCCAGCAGCGGTGCCTTCGTCATGGTCGCATCGCGTTCAGAAAGAAGTCGGGGATGTGCTCACGGCGCACCTCCATCAGCGTCTCGAACCCCTCCGCGTCCACGTCCAGGACCAGGTGGAGGAGCGGCTGCGCCGCGAACGGGAAGATCACCATCGAGATCAGGTTCATGAGGAAATGCTCCGGGGAGATCCGACGCATGCGACCCGAATCCGCCGCCGCGTCCAGCTGCGACTGCAGGATCGTCCGCACCTCCTGGCCCATGCGCCCCAGCTTCATCCCCACCACCGACTCCCACAGCGCCTGGACCCGGTCCGGATGATGGGTCAGCTCGCCCAGCAGATAGCCCGGAAGGAACGGGTTCGCCCGGAGGATGTCGATCTCGAGGTCCACGATCCCGCGCACCTTCGCTTCCAGGTCCACGTCCGAATGCAGGATCTCCAGCGCCTTCGGCAGCAGCGCCTGCAGCGCACGCCGGAAGACCGCCTGCGCCAGCTGGTCCTTGCTCCGGAAGTAGTAATGCAGGAGCGCCTTGTTCACCCCGGCCTCATCGGCGATCTCCTGCGTCCGCGCCCCCGCGGTCCCCCGCTTCAGGAACACCGCGTGGGCCGCGTCCAGGATCCGGTCCTCCGTTGCCCGTTCGTTCATCCCGTCCTAACCGTATGGTTAAACTGATTGATAAGTTAAACCACACGGTAAACGGCGTCAAGGAGTGTGTCTCGGCGGGTAGGCCACGACGGCCGGGGAAGGGGGACGCCGGGTACGCGGCAGGGGGTGTGGTCTGAAACCCTTGCGGCGGTCGGGTCGTAGGGCCTGAATGGATCACACACGCATACGCCCAGGAGGACGAAGGATGGCGAGGATCTTGATCATCGCGGCGCTGGCCCTGCTCGCGGCCCCGGCGCTGGCCCGAGCCCAGGACGCGGACCCGAGCCGTCTCTACGGCCGGGTCGTAACGACGGACGGCTCGGTCTACGAGGGGTTCATCCGCTGGGACGAGAACGAGGGGGGCTGGTTCGACATCCTGAGTGGCAGCAAGCCGATCCCGGAGCGGAACCGGCGGGATGCCGAGCGGCTGGGGTGGGAGCCGGAGCGTCGCGAGCGGCGGATCGAGATCTTCGGGATCGGGATCAGCTGGGACGAGGACGGGGACGAGATCGGCTCGTCGGCCCAGTCCGGCATCCGGTTCGGCCATATCAGCACGCTGGAGCGGCGGGGGGCGGGTCGTGCCCGGCTGATCCTCAAGTCCGGCGAGGAGGTGGAGTTCGACGGGGGCGGCGACATCGGCTCATCGGTGGACGGGATCCTGGTGGAGGACCCGCGCGGCGGCCAGGTGG
>JAWVYT010000360.1:0-3238 GCA_033722595.1 Longimicrobiales bacterium | reverse complement strand
GAAGAAGATCGACGGGTCGATGCCGTCCACCTCCGGCAGCCGGATCGGGTCGGACCACGGGCCCGCCGGGTCGTCGGCGGTGACCAGCAGCGTGCCGCCGGTGTCGACCAGCGTCGTGATGACCCACAGCCGACCGCCGTGACACCGGATCGTCGGGGCGAAGATCCCTCGCGAGACCCCATGCCCGTCCAGGTCGAGCTGACCGGGTCGGTGCAGCGCGTGCCCGACCAGCCGCCAGTCCACGAGGTTGCGGCTGTGCAGCACCGGCACGCCGGGGAACCACCCGAAGCTCGAGACCACCAGGTAGTAGTCCTCGCCCGAGCGGCAGACGCTCGGGTCCGGATGGAAGCCCGGCAGGATCGGGTTGACGTACTCGTCGGCCCCCACTTCCAGGCGGTCGTAGATCGGGTCCCGACCCTCGTAGCGGAACCGGTCGAACCGCGGGTCCCGGGTGGCCGGCACCGGCCGCACGGTGACCACGACCCGGCGGTACCGGGTGAGCGCCGGCTCGCCGCCGTCCCGCACCTCCAGGATGACGTGGACGGTCCGGGGTTCGGTGACCGGGGGCGCCGTGAGCCAGGCCGTGGCGCCGTCCTGCCCGAGCGTGACCGGGCCCTGGTACGTGCCGGCCCCGTCGTAGACCCACCAGCGGAACGACAGGGGATCGCCGTCCGGGTCCGCCGACGCGGTCGCGTCCAGCCGGACGCGCTCGCCACTGACGGCGGCGCGGTCCAGCGGGCCCGCGATCCGGAGACGGGGCGGGTGGTTCGCCCCGGTGTATGGGTTGACCGCCCAGTCCATCCGCGCGGCGAAGTCGTTCTGGATCGCGGGCAGCCAGCGCCAGAGCGGCTTGAGCGTGTCGCCGTCATCGGCCGCGTCGACCCAGAAGCCCGGCTCCGCCTCCTCGAACCGGCCGCCCCAGCCGCCCCAGGACGGGTCGGCCGTGCCCCGAAGGCCGGTGTCGATGACGTGGAAGAAAGCCGGCGAGTCGCCCTCGCTGAAATAGCGCTGCGGGTACGCCGCGCCCAGCGGCCCGTGGCCCTCCTTCACGTGCTCCGTCATCCACGGTTCCGAGAACATGGCGTGGTCCGAGAGCGGGTGCCCCTCGTGGTCGTAGTTGATCGCCATGAACTGGTAGCTCCGGAGGACCGGTACCCCCGCGGAGTCCCGGAGCCACCGGAGCGTGCTGTCCTGCTCCGCAATGGCGTAGACCCGGGCCTTCGACAGCGCACGGGCCCCGTCCGGCCCGGGATACGACGTCCGGATCCGCCAGAGCGCCTGCGCGATCGTGTTCGTCCCGCCCCACGCCTGCAGCCACACGGGCCGGGGGTCGGCGTCCAGCAGCACCCGAACGATGCGGTCCGAGCCGGGCGTGTCGTGACCCGGGCCCACCGTGTGCATCCTCGCCCGGTCCTCGTTCCCCGTCACCACCACCGCCCGCAGGCTGTCGGGGTGCGGGTAGCGGGGGTCGTGGCGCAGCAGGCTCGGACGGACCGTCGCGTACCGGTCGATGAGGTCGTGGATCCAGCCGGTGCCGTGGCCGTCCTTCTGCCAGATCGAGTTGGTGGCGACGATGCCCGCGACGTCGAAATCGGTGGTGTAGAGGAGGAACCGGACGAACGAGCTCCGATCGTCCACCTCGCCGTCCGTGGTCACGACCACACGCGGCCGCTCCGGCGCCTGCGCCCGAGCCGACACGGGCGTGACCGGCATCCACCCCGCCAGCAGCACCATCGCTACGGCGGGGAAGGCCGATGCACGATCGCCGCGAGGCACGATCCTCACTCCGCCGCCGGGGGGACGGGGCCGCGGCTTCGGCTACCGACCACCGGCGCTGTCGGGCTCGACCGTCCGGTCGACGGGCAGCCCGAGCCGCTCGTAGAGCGCACGCCGGCCCTCCATGTCACTCTCCAGGATCCCGCGCGCCGCCTCGGCCACCGGGCGCGCGGCCTCGCGCGGGACCACGATCACGCCATCGCCGTCGGCCACGATCACGTCGCCCGGCCGGACCAGCGCGCCGCCGATCTCCACCGGCTCGTTCACCGACTCGATCAGGTTCCGGCCCGGGCGGATCCCACGGCCGCGCTGGAGCGGGTCCACGTACAGCGGGATCTGCTGCTTGATGATCTCGTCCGTGTCCCGCACGCTCCCCGTGGTCACGATCCCCTCCGCGCCCCGGGAGACCCAGTCCAGGGAGTTGAACGACCCGATGGAGCCCGTGTCGCCATCGCCGTCGGCGTCGATCACCACCACCTTGCCCGGCTCGATGTGCTCCACGAACGGCTCCGACGACAGCTCCGTGTACCACCGGCCCTCCCACTCCGCGAACTCCTCCGGCGTCATCGGGTTCGGCACGATCCGGTTCGACGGCACGTACCGCGCCGTGACCGCGATCCCCCGGAACTGGTGGTCGAACTCCTCCAGGTCCCGCCACAGCGTCTGGATCCGCGGGTCTACCAGACCCACGTCGCGGAGCCCCACGATGTCCATCCCGTCGGAGACGTCCGCCACCCGCAGCCCCTCGTAGAGCGCGAGGATCTCTGCATCGGTCAGGCCATCGCCCTCCTGAGCGGCGGCGGGTGCGACGACCAGGGCGAGGGCCGCGATCGCGGCCAGGACTCGGGGCAGCATGGTGGACCTCCAGGGACCGGGGTCGGTTCGTTCGCATTCGTTGCTCCAGGCAACATGAAACGACGGCCGCCGCTTTGCCAGCCGCGGCGGTCGGCCCGTCCGCGGGGTGTCGCGGCGTCGGAGCGGTTGTACGTTGGCAGGACCTGATCCACGACGCACGAACCGGAGGCCACCGTGTCCATACCGATCCGTCTGCGGCCGCGCTCCGCGCTGCGGCCTGCCGCGCCCGCCCTCGCCGTGCTCGTCGCCGCGTGCGCCGCGGCCGGCCCGACGCGCCCGCCTCCGGCCGACGCCGGCCCGTCAGCGGGCTCGTCGAGCGCAGGCGTCGCCACCCCTTCGCCGACCGGGGCCGTCGAAGCGCCGCGGATCGTGGAGCGGGACGGGCGGTACGCGCTGCTCGTCGATGGCGAGCCGTACCTGATGCTGGTCGCGCAGGCGAACAACTCGAGCAACTACCCGGCGGCGCTCCCCGCGCTCTGGGCTGCGGCGGAGGACCTGCACGCCAACACGATCCAGATGCCGATCGCGTGGGCGCAGGTCGAGCCGGTGGAGGGCGAGTTCGACTTCTCGTTCGTGGACACGCTCCTGGAGCAGGCCCGTGCCCGGG
>JAWVYT010000359.1:0-3248 GCA_033722595.1 Longimicrobiales bacterium | reverse complement strand
GGCGACATCATCCTCGAGTTCAACCGCGAGACGGTCCGCGACGTGAGCGACCTCCGGCGACTCGCAAGGGACGTCGAGCGCGGCGACGTGGTGGTGCTGCGCCTGCGGCGGGCGGCCACCGGCAACACGGGCGTCGCGAGCTTCCGGGTCCGGTGATCCCTGAGCCGCGGCGGCGTGACCCGCGGGCCTCGATCCGCGGCCCGTAGCCACGGGCCGTCACGGACGCGGCCGGCCCCGACGGGGCCCGGCTACTGCGCGGCGTCGGGCTCCTCTCCGGGGACCGGCGCCGCGGTGTATTTCGGGATGGTCACCCAGACCACGGTCCCTTCACCGGGCTCGCTCTCGGCGCCCACTCGCCCGCCCCAGCTCTCCACCAGCCGCCGTACGATGGCGAGCCCGAGCCCCGTCCCCGAGGACCGGGTCGAGAAGTGTGGCTCGAAGATCCGCGGTAGCTGATCCGCCGGGATCCCTTCACCATCGTCGCGGACCTCCAGCCGGACGTCGTCCCCCGGGGCCTCGACCCGGATCCGGACCTCGCCACCATCCGCCACCGCCGCCCGCGCGTTCTCCAGCAGGTTGATGATGACCTCTCGTACCTCCGCCGCCCTCGCCGCCGCAACCGTCTCCTCGCCCGCCACCTCCAGCCGGTAGGTCACCTCCCGGTCCGGTGCCCGATACAGCGTCAGCACGTCCCGGGCGAGGCTGGCCACGTCGACCGGCTCCGTCGGGCCGGCGGTCTCCTCCGGCGCGCCGTACCGGGAGAACGCCCGGGCGATCTCTGTGAGCCGGTCGATCTCCTGCAGGATCTGCTCGACGTTCGATTCCAGGATCTGCTCGAAGTCCTCGCGGCGATCCCGGTGCGCCCGGCGGATGTGCTGAATCGAGAGCTTGATGGGCGTCAGCGGGTTCTTGATCTCGTGAGCGACCTGCCGGGCCATCTCGCCCCAGGCCAGGATCCGGGCCGTGCGGATCTCCTGGGCGCGAGCCTGCCGCAGCTGCCGTGTCATCCGGTTGAACGACGCGTACAGCTCGCCGAACTCGTCCGCCCGGTCCTCCGGCAGCCGGGCCCGGAGCTGGCCGCGTCCCACCGCCGCTGCGGCCCGGCGCAGTGCGCCGATCGGCTCCGCCAGCGCGCGCCCGACCAGGACGGAGAGCGCCAGCGAGAGGACACCGCCCACCAACACGCCGAAGACGACGAGGTGCGCGAACTCGCGCTGGCGAACGGCCACGTCGCGGGCGCCCAGCCAGATCGGGACGGCCAGCGTCTCCAGCGGGCTCCGGAGCCGCCGGTACGCGACCAGGTAGCCCCGGTCCGCCAGCTCCCCCGCGGCCGTCCCGCTCAGCTGCTCGCCGGCCCGGATCTCCCGGTACAGATCCGACGGCATCCACGCGCTGTACAGCCCCAGCTCCGCGGCCTCCGGGATCGACGCGGCGCCGAGCATCCCCTCCCGGTAGTAGAGCAGGTCCTCACCCGTGCGACGCGCCGTCTCCAGGAGCCCGGCCCCGGGCAGCACGGCCGCAGCCTGGACCACCGACCGCTCCGCGATCTGCGTGGCCGCCCGCGTGACCTCCTCCGCCAGCGCTCGATACGCGGCCCAGCCGAACACGGCCGTGGGCAGCAGGAAGAAGGCGAAGAGCGCCACGATGAGCCGGGCGCGGAACCCGCCCAGCCACCCCAGCCAGCCCCCGGGCGGGCTGGGCGGGTCGCCCCGGGTCGTGCGGCCCAACATCCAGAGCAGCGTGAGTAGGATCAGGTCGAGGGTGATGAGCAGCACGCCGCGCGCCAGGCGCACCCCGGCCGGCGGGAGCCGCAGCTCGAGATGGGCGTGATACGTGTCGTTCCCCTCCTCGAGGACCGTCTCGGCCTTCCACCCCGTCGGGGTCTCCTGCCACAGGATCGGCCCCGTCGATCTCTCGAACGCCAGCGCCGGGACCAGGTCGAGCGTGACCTCCCGCTGCGGCTCGCCCTCCATGAACATCGTCAGCGCCGACGTGGGCCGCAGACTCGCCCGCGGCGCGACCGCCACGGAGACCGCGCCGCCGCGGTCCAGCGGGACCGCCAGGACCCGGCTCACACCGCCGCCCGCGGCCGGCACGTTCTCGGGGACACCGGTCTCCAGGACCCGGGCCACGACCCGCTCCAGGTCCCGTCGGCCGATGCCGTTCGGGTCGAGCCGGACGCCCAGCGGGAGGTACGCCTCCCGCCGCAGTCCGTCGTCCCACAGCCCCAGCTCCACGGGGTACGGCTCGCCAGCCAGCCCACTGCCGACCCACGCCTCGTACAGCAGGTCGACGCCCCACTCGCCCCGCTCCGCCGCGCGGTCCACCGACTCATCGAACTGCGTGAGCAGGTACGTCAGGAACGGGTCGCCCCGCGCACCGAACGACGCCACGTCGACCTCGGCCTCCCGCAGCTGGGCCGCCTGGCTGGCGACCCACATGTGCGGAATCACCGCCGTGGCCGCCAGCCAGCCCGCCGCAAGCCACCGGACCAGCCGGTCCCCCCGGCCGGCGTAGCCCGCGACCGCGCGGGCCAAGAGCAGGAACGGGACAGCCCACAGGAACAGCATCGGCGTCGGGACCGGCTCGTGGGGCCGCCACGCGGTCACGAGGCCGAGCGCGAGGACGATGGAGGCGATCATCCCGGTCCCGCCCCAGGACAGGAGCGTGCGCCGGGGCTCCGCCGTCGGCGCCCGGGGGATGAGCAGCGCGGCCAGGATCGTGAGCAGCACGACCGTGGTCGGCTGCAGCACGTACCAGAGCGGCCCGCCGGAGGTCAGCATCGGCGCGCCCGCGCTTCCCGTCATTACGCCCGCCCCGGCGGCGAACCCGCCGCCGACGAGCGCCGCCCCCACGGCCAGCCGCAACCAGAGGTCGCCTCGCCGGGCCGCCGGCGGGCGCACCGTCGACAGGAGCGCCGCCAGCGGCAGCAGGACCACCATCACGCCTTCGATCACGAAGTCGCCCGGGATCGGAAGCACGAACCAGCCGGGCGAGAAGAGCCGGTCGAGCCCCAGCGTCCGGCGGAGCGGCGTCGCCATCAGCGTGACGCTCAACGCGCCCATGGGCACCAGGGCGCCCGGGCCCCGGGGATCCCTCAGCGTGCGCAGCCACGCCGCGGAGAGGAGCCCCAGCGTGACCAGCACGAGGCCGAACAGGGCGCGGCGACCCGTCCGGGACACCCGCGTCCGCCACTCGGCCTGGCTAAGCGGCGGGAACCGGGCGGACAGGACCGGCTCACCGTCGTC
>JAWVYT010000358.1:0-3250 GCA_033722595.1 Longimicrobiales bacterium | reverse complement strand
GCGCTCCCCCCCGGCCTGGGTCACGGCCAGGGCGATGCCGAAATCGGCCACCAGCGGCCGGCCGGCGCTCAGCAGGATATTGGCGGGCTTGATGTCCCGGTGGATGATCCCCTGGGCGTGAGCCGCCTGGAGCGCCTCCGCCACCTCGGAGATGATCCCCACCGCCTCGTCCACGTGCAGCTGCTTCTCGCGCTGGATCTTCTCCCGGAGGCTCTCCCCCTCGATGTACGGCATCACGTAGTAGAGGAAGCTGTCGGCCTCCCCCGAGTCGAAGAGGGGCAGGATGTTCGGATGCTGCAGGTTCGCCGTGGTCCGGATCTCCGTCAGGAACCGCTCCGCGCCGACGACGGCGGCCAGCTCCGGCTTCAGCACCTTGAGCGCCACGCGCCTGTCGTGCTTGATGTCGTGGGCCAGATAGACCGTGGCCATCCCGCCCTGACCGAGCTCCCGCTCGATCCGGTAGCGGTCCTCCAGGGCGGCGTTCAGGCGGTCCATGGCTTCACTCATCGCGTCTTCCGCTCGGATTGATTGTTCATCGACGGTCGAGGATCGACCGGAGCTCGGTGAACCAGTCGTCCACGAGGATGAGCTCGGAGATCTCCGGTTCCGAACCCTGGTTCGCGCCCAGGGCGATCATGACGAAGCGGCCATCGCGGGTCACGTCGTATCGCCGCTCGGTGGGTATGGACGTCGAGAAGGGGCCGCCCTTCTGGAACAGGGGCTCACGGGCGGCGATGCGGAACGCGGGCTCGGTCTCGACGGCCGCGGCCACGAACATGCCGTCGCCGTCCATGTAGAACAGCTCGCTGCCATCATGGGACCACCCCGGCTCGTAGCCGCCACCGTCCGACACCTTCACGCGAGCGCTCATGACGTCGGGGAACGGTCGGACGTACACCTCCGGCGTGCCGGACACGTCGGAGACGTAGGCGAGCCACCGGTCATCCGGGGACAGGGCGGGCACGAGCTCGTTTGTCCCCGGCCGGATGATCAGGTCGTGATGGGTGGTGTCTCCGTCCCGGATCTCCGCGTACCGCAGGTCGCCATCCGGCGACGAGTTCACGCGGTAGACGACGTACCGTCCGTCCCGGGATACATCGACCTGCTGGATCACAGCTTCATCCAGCCGGAGGAAGGGCCGGGGCTCGGTGCTGGCGTCGGCGCGACGGATCTCATAGACGAGGCTGGAAGCCGGGTCGCCGGCCCGGTAGACGACGTGCCGGCCGTCGGGCATCCAGTCGGGTCGGATGTGCCCTGCGTCCGGCGTCAGTCGGGTGAGGGGCCCGTCCGGCAGCTCCTTCACCCAGATGGCCTGATCCGCAGTCTCGTCGGTGATGGCCAGCCGGCTCTCGTCCGGCGAGAGGGCGAGTGTCTCGAAGTCGCCGAGCCAGTCGGCGTCCACGGGCGTGGGCTGGCCGGTCCGGTCCACCCAAACCACCTGCTCGTTCACCCGCGTACCACTGCCGCTCCCCTGCCGGTAGAGCAGCGTACCGTCGACGTCCAGCAGGATCTCGGCGGTGATGACGCTGGCCCGTACGCCATCGAACAGCGGGGTCGGGGTGCCCAGTGTCAGGGCCTCCCGGTCCAGCGGCGCGGCGAACACGGCGCCCCGGGTGTCCACGTAGACGACCTGGTCGTCTGCCGTGTGCCAGGCGCGCACGACATCCTCGCGGAGCACCGCCAGCGTGTCCCGCTCCAGGGCCACGAGCCACAGGACCCCCGTTCCCGGCCCGCACGACCCGGTAGGGCAGGTGATCATCAGGGCGCCACTGTGGCCTCGGAGGGGATCCAGGTGGGACGGCGTGCCCCCGAGGTCGTCGCGCTCGGCGATGATCTCGATCTCGCCCCCGTCCTCGCCGACCCGGCGTAGCTGGCTCTCGGCGCTCTCGAACAGGATGGTCCCGTCCTCGAGCCACGCCAGCGCCGCCAGCGTGCCGGCACCGGCCGAATCAGCCAGGAGGACGGAGGTGCCGCCCCGCAGCGGCTGCTTCCTCAGCTCGTTCTCCGCCGTGAAGAACGCGAGCCATTCGCCGTCGGGGGAGAAGACGGGCCTGTCCGCCTCCACCGTGTTGGGCAGGAGCACCGGGTCGGCCTGGCCACCCGGCTTGAACCAGAAGGCCCATATTCCCGAGCCGGACCCCGCCGTATCGGAGAACACGATGCCATCGCCGCCAGGCTCGAGCGCCGCTCCCGTGGCCAGCCAGTTGGGGGGCACGCCGCTGAAGGGGGTCAGGACGATCCGCTGGCGCTCCGTGGCCGGCGGGTCCGGCGCCGAGAGGATCAGGGCCACCAGCGCCACGGCCAGGGCCGCGGCCAGCCCTGCGGCGACGGCGGCCGTGACCTTCCACCGTCCCGCCCCGGCGGCACCGGCCGCACCACCGCCCTCGCCGCCCCACCGGAACGTCGGGTCCTTCAGCGCCGCCACGAACGCGGCGGCGCTCCCGAACCGGTCGGCCGGGAGCTTCTCGAGGGACCGGAGGATGGCGTCGCTGACGTTGGGCGGGATCGCCTTCCGGTGCTCCGTGGGCGGCTTGGGCTCGGCGGTCAGGATGCTGCCGAGCACCGCCTGGGCCGTGGGCCCCGGGTACGGCGGGCTCCCCGTGAGCATCTCGTAGAGGACGCTGCCCAGCGCGTACACGTCGCTACGCTTGTCCAGCGTCCGGTCGCCGGAGGCCTGCTCCGGGGACATGTAGTGGGGCGTGCCCAGGGACAGGCCGGTCTCCGTGATCCGGCCGTCACCGGCCTCGGAGAGGGCCAGCGCAATGCCGAAATCGGCCACCAGCGGCTGGTCCCGGCTCAGGAGGATGTTGGCCGGCTTGACGTCCCGGTGGACCACGCCCTGCTCGTGAGCGTATTGGAGGGCGGAGCCGACGTTCGCGGCGATCTCCAGCGCCTCGTCCACCGGTAGCTGGTGCTCCTTCTCCAGGCGGTCCCGCAGCGAGTCGCCTTCCACGTACGGCATCACATAGAACAGGAACCCGTCGGCCTCGCCCGAGTCGAAGAGGGGGAGGATGTGGGGGTGCTGGAGGTTGGCCGTGGTCTCGATCTCCGCAAGGAACCGCTCGGCGCCCACCACGGCGGCGAGCTCCGGACGCAGGACCTTGACCGCCACCTTCCGGCCGTGTTTCTGGTCCTCGGCCAGGTAGACCGTGGCCATCCCACCGGCGCCGAGCTCCCGCTCGATCCGGTAGCGGCCCTCGAGAGCGGCGTTCAGCCGCTCGATCATCGATCCTCCCGTCGGCTCGCTCAT
>JAWVYT010000357.1:0-3258 GCA_033722595.1 Longimicrobiales bacterium | reverse complement strand
GGTTAGAATGGTTTCGGAGTTTCTTCGGAGTCACCCACGGAGGGCCACCCGATGACGATGCACGCCAAGAAGCCGCTCACCAAGAAACAGAAGGAGATCCTCGACTTCATCGAGGCGTTCGCCGACGATCACGGCTACGCGCCGAGCTTCGAGGAGATCGCGGATCACTTCGGGTACGGGTCGCTGGCCACCGTCCACGAACACCTCGAGAATCTGCAGGCGAAGGGGTACATCCGAAAGGGGTACAACGAGAGCCGCAGCATCGAGGTCGTCCCCGCCGGGATGAAGGTGGCCGCCGTACCGCTCGAGCTGCTCGGGAACGTGGCGGCGGGCGAGCCCATCGAGGCCATCGCCGACCAGGAGACCGTGGCCGTCCCCGAAGACATGCTCGGCCGCGGCGAGCACTACGTCCTGCGCGTCAACGGCGACTCCATGATCGAGGAGCAGATCCGCGACGGCGACTATCTCGTGGTCAAGCAGCGCGACACCGCCCACAACGGCGAGATGGTCGTGGCGCTGGTCGACCAGGAGTCCGCCACCGTCAAGAAGTTCTACCGCGAAGGCAACCAGATCCGACTCCAGCCCGCCAACGAGGCCATGGAGCCCATGTACTTCGGCCCCGACCGGGTCATGGTCCAGGGGATCGTCGTGGGCGTCATCCGGAGGTACGCATGAAGCCCGACGAGCAGCCCTTCATCATCGGACGCAGGACCCGCAAGGGCACCACCGTGGTCCTGCTCCGGGGCGCCGACCGCCCCGTCTTCCCCGGCCCCTGGACGCTCCGGGCCGTGGTCACCCCCGAACCGGCGCGGCCCGCGGCCTAGACCGGTCGGTCGAACCGGGCGGTACAGAGGCCGCGCGATGGGGCCCAGTGGGCTCCGATGGGGCCCGACCCGGCCTCTCGGCCTGGCGTTCCGTCGCGGTCAGGGGGACTGACAGATGGTGCCGTAGCCGTCGCCGGGGTCCGGCAACGGCTGGCCGATGGCGCCCAGGAAGGTGACGTCGCCTGTGCCCTCCACGCCGAACCGCCAGGTCCGATGGTTGGTGCACCCGGATGGGCAGTCGCCCCAGCCCACGGAGTACTCGAGGATCAGTACGCCGGACTCCAGGAAGGTGTGGATCCCCTGCCCCCGGATCTCCGCGGTGTCCCCGGGGACGACCTCGTCGAGCCCCTCGATCCCTGTGAAGAGCCGGGCCAGACCAGTCATGTTCAGGGGCTGGGATCCCCGCAGCATGACCCAGTCGCCGACGTGCTGTCCGTCGAGGTACCGGTGCCAGCGGAGGCCATACTTCTCCGTAAGGGTGTCGACGGCGGGCTGCCCCGTCCGGATCTGTCCGTCCTTCCACGCTGCCGCCCAGGCGCCCGCGTGATCGATGTTGATCTGGAGCTCGTGGGCGGGCGGGCCCACGGCGACGTGGATCCCGCAGTGCTCGACCACCGTGTCCCGAGCGGGAAGGTCGGTTCTGGCGTGCACGGATATCATGGCGTTGCGGACGGCGGTGGCCGCATCCGTCCCCTCGACCCGGGGGTCCAGCCGCTCGAGCTCGACGGACGGGTCCTCGACTGCCAGAAGCTGGGCGAGCTTGAGGGAGGCCTCCCGATAGCGTGCGGCCCAGACTGGGTCCGTCTGGCTCGATGGTGGGGGGATATCCGGCCCGGTCCATGACCATGCCCGGGGCGGCTCTGCCGTGGTCTGCAGGGGCTCCGGACCGGCGTCATCGCACCCGACCAGAGGGAACAGAAAGGTCAGGACGACGACGGCACGCACAGCGCCCCGACTCCGCTCGCGCTCCCCGGAACGACGGGCTCGCATGGTCAGAGTTCCTTCGTGAGAACGGGGCTCCGTTCCGCTCGAATATCGGCCTCGCCCGACCGGGACGAAAGGGCTGCGTTCAGCGCTCGCCCCGTACCTTCCGGGTGGCCGATCGGAGCCGTTCCAGCCCGTCCAGCGCCGCGCCGTCGTCGAGGGCCAGCCGGGCCTTCTCCACGCCCTCCTCGAGGGAGTCGACGTTCCCGCTGACGTAGACGGCGGCGCCGGCGTTGAGGACCACGGCGGCGCGGGCCGCGTCGTGGCGCTCCCCGCGGAAGATTTCCGTAACGACGCGTGCGTTGTGCTCGGGCACGCCGCCGGCGAGGTCGGCGGGGTCGAGGTCGGTCCATCCGAAGTCGGCGGGATCGATCGCGTAACGTCGCACCGTACCGGCGTCGAGCTCGGCGACGTGCGTGGCTCCGAGCGGGCTCAGCTCGTCGAGTCCGGGCTCACCGTAGACCACGAGTGCGCGGTGGTGGCCGAGCTCCCGGAGCCCGTGGGCCACGAGGTCGAGGAGCGCGGGGTCGGTGACGCCGACGACCTGCCGTCGTGCGCCGGCGGGGTTGGTCAGGGGCCCCAGCAGGTTCATGATCGTCGGGATCCCCAGCTCCCGGCGGACGGGCGCGACGTGGCGCATGGCGGGGTGCAGGAGCGGGGCGAACATGAAGACGATGCCCGCCTCCTCCAGGACGGCCGCCATGGCCTCGGGCTCCAGCTCGATCCGGACGCCGAGCTCCTCGAGGATGTCCGCGCTGCCGCACTTCGACGTGAAGGACCGGTTCCCGTGCTTCGCGATCCGGATCCCCATGCCCGCGGCCAGGATCGCCGCGGCGGTCGATATGTTGAACGTGGTGAGCGCGCCGCCGCCGGTCCCGCACGTGTCGACCAGGGAGTCCGGGTCGGTGGCCTCCACGGGGACCATGGCGCTGCGGAGCGCCCGCACGCCGCCCGCGACCTCGGAGGCCGCCTCGCCCTTGGTCCGCAGGCCGACCAGGAGCCCGGCCACCTGGATCTGGGAGGCGCGACCGCCCATGACGTGGTCGAACGCCGCCCGGCTCTCCTCCCCCGACAGGTCTTCGCCGGTGGAGAGGCGGGCGATGAGCTCTTTCAGAGAGGGTCCGGCGTCCGCGTCGATGGGGTCGGTCATGGCCTCTTCGCGTCAGGGTCGTCTGCGGGGAGCGAAAAGTCTGCAGACGCCTGTGCGACGTCAACAGGCGCGGCCGTCCGCGGCCCGGTCGCTGTCCGTACCGGAGGGAGTCGCTGCCCGTACCGGAGGGAGTCGCTGCCCGGACCGGAGGGCTTCCGACGCGCACCTACGCACGTGCGTTGCTCGGATCCCACGCAGCCGGTACCTTCCGGCCGTGGCATCGGAACCCCTGCGACGATTCAAGCTGACGCTTCAGTACGACGGCTCCGGATTCCACGGCTGGCAGGTCCAGCCGGGGGT
>JAWVYT010000356.1:0-3264 GCA_033722595.1 Longimicrobiales bacterium | reverse complement strand
GGGCCTGCTGGCGCTAGAGGACCTCGTCGAACCGGGGATTTACCACATTGGTGAAGATCGACCCGAACCGATAGCCCAGACCGAAGGAGAAGAAGTACCGGTAGTCGGTCGCCAGCTCCCGCTGCCGGGTCAGGATCTCCTCATCGGACAGCCCCGCGGCCGCCAGATGGATCTGGCCGCGGACCATGGTGACGCCGCCGTGCAGCCGCAGCGACAAGCCCTTGAACACGCGGACGTCGAAGCCGCCGAACACGTTGACGTTGTACTGGGGATCCGGCCACGAGACGTTCCCGCCGATCACGCCGAGGTAGTGGGTCCCGTGGACCGACACGTCCACGCTCCCCCACGGCTGCGTCACGTCGTAGCCCACGATCAGGTTCTGCTCGATGAGCGTCTCCTCCGTCTGGCCGAAGAGCGTGACCTGGTCGTAGTCGTTGTAGCGCGGCCCGATCCCGTACAGCAGCGTCAGGATCCGCCGGTTCGACTCGCTGTACTGGAACAGGTTGTACTCCACTGCCGGGGCCACCAGCACGCTGTGGTCGTAGTTCGCGAACGTCGACCGGCGCCACGACGCGAAGCCGCCCACGGACCAGTGCGGGCCCAGCGACCGCACCACCAGGGCCTCCCCGCTGTACGACTCCCGGGTGCTCGTGAACGTGGTGGTGTCGGTGAGCTGGAACTCGTTCTCGGAGAGCGACCCGGCGAACCGCGCCTGGATCTTCCAGGCCTCGGTGACCCGGGCCGCGGAGACGTTGCTGGACGTGTTCACCGACCGCTGCTGCGACTCGCCGCTCATGTGCCCGTTCACGCCGATCCGGAAGCTCCAGCGGTCCCACGGGTCGTCCGCTGCCGTGAGGTCGGCGTCCTCGGCCCGGGGCTCCGGCGGCAGCACCTCCACCCGGGGCGCCGCGGAGGTCGACGCCGCGAACGGTGCCAGCCCCCGGCGGACCACTTCCACCAGGGTGGACCGGACTTCGTCCTCGGTGGCGTCGGGCTCCGTCGAGGCCTGCATCGTGATCCGCTGGCCTTCGAGCCCCGCTCGACCCCGGAACTCCAGCACGTACGACCCGCCTCCGCCCCCCGTCCGCTCGCGCGTCGCCAGGACATGGACATCCGCGCTCTGCCGGTCCCGTACGAAATCGACCCAGGACACCTCTTCGACGTAGAAGTCGGTGTCACACCGGAACTCGCTGCAGTCGAGGTAGACCCGCAGCGGGCGATCGAGGCTCGACTGGCCGGGCAGCGGCGTGATCACGCCCGTCAGCAGGACGAGGGCGCCGAGCGATCGGCGGGCGAGGCGAGGCAGGACGGCTGGCATCATGGCGGCACGGGTGCACGAATCTGCGACCGGAGCCGGCACGCTCCGGCTCCCTCACCCCATAGGACGGGGAAGTCCGGGAAAGCGTTGCCACCTCGCCGCGCGGGCGCCCGAGCCGCTGTCGGGTCGCAGTCTCAGTCGCGCGGCCCCAGCCTCAGTCGCGGGTTGTCGATCCAGTGTGGGGCCCAGGCACGCCCCGGGGCCCGCGGATCACGGGTTGCTCACGAGACGACGGCGGCGCCCTCCGAGCCCGCGGTCACGTAGACCGCCGGCTCCCGCCCGGCCTGCGCCCGGTAGCCGGTCCGGGTCGCCTCGATGAACGCGTCCACGGCGTCCCGGTCGACCAGCGCCACGGCGCACCCGCCGAACCCGGCGCCGGTCATCCGGGCGCCCCGGGAGCCCGGCGCCGAGCGGGCCACCTCGACCATGGTGTCCAGCGCGTCGCTCGAGACCTCGAAATCGTCGCGGAGACTGGCGTGGCTCTCGTCCATGAGCCGGCCGAGCGTCCCGGCCTGCCCGGCGGCCATGGCGTCGGCGGCCGCCAGCGTGCGCGCGTTCTCCGTCACGACGTGCCTCGCCCGGCGGGCCGTGACCTCGTCCAACGCGTCCCGCTCCTCGTCCAGCATGGCGGGCGTCACATCCCGGAGCGCCGGCACGTCGAAGTGCGCCGCGGCGACCTCGCACTGCCGGCGCCGCTCGTTGTACGCCGAGTCGACCAGGCCCCGGCGGGTCGCCGTGTCGAGGATGACCACCACCGTGCCGTCGGGGAGCGGCACGGGTCGGGTGTCCAGCGACCGGCAGTCGATGAGGACCGCGTGACGGGCCTTCCCGACCGCCGAGATCATCTGGTCCATGATCCCGCACTCCACGCCCACCCACTCGTTCTCGGCCTTCTGGGCAAGCCGCGCCATGGTGTCCGGCAGCCAGCCCGCAGCGGTGATGGCCGTGAAGGCCCGGGCCGTGGCCAGCTCCAGCGCCGCGCTGGACGACAGCCCCGCGCCCCGGGGCACATCCCCGCCGACCACGCCGTCCCATCCGGCCACGGCGTGACCGGCCTCCTGGAGCGCCCACGCCGTCCCCTTGAGGTACTCGGCCCAGCCGGGACCGCCGCGGGCCAGCGCGTCCAGGTCGAAGGTCGCCTCCTCCTCGTAGTCGGCGGACCACACCCGCACCGTCCGGTCCTCCCTCGGCCGCAGCGCGATCCAGATCGCACGCTCGATGGCCACCGGCATCACGAACCCGTCATTGTAGTCCGTGTGCTCCCCGATCAGGTTGACCCGACCGGGCGCTCGCACGAGCACTTCGTGGGACGCTCCGAAACGATCCTCGAACGACCGGACCACCCGATCGCCCGTCGCCCGCCCGCCGGTCCCGCCTGTCCCGGTCCCGCTGTCGCTCACGATCCCTCCCGATCGTCCGTGCTCGCGTGCGCCGCCGCACCTGACCGGCTACGGAGGCGTGGTCGGAATCGTATACGGCCGACCAGTCACCCGCTACCCGCAGCACGCGGGCTCCCGCGGGTCGACGCCGTCGCCGGGCCCGGAGCCCGACGGCGGGCCCGGATGCAGAAAGGGCCCGGCGACGCCCGCCGGGCCCCTCGCTCACGCCCTGCCGTTCGGGCCGACTCAGTCGTCGTCGTCCCCGTCCTCGTCATCGTCGTCATCCTCGCCGTCGCCCGGTCCGTCATCCGTCGACGGGAGCAGGACCGCGTCGATCACGTGGATCACGCCGTTGGTGGCCTCGATGTC
Source organism: Longimicrobiales bacterium (assembly GCA_033722595.1). GTDB lineage: Bacteria > Gemmatimonadota > Gemmatimonadetes > Longimicrobiales > RSA9 > JAWVYT01. The sequence continues at coordinate 198 of JAWVYT010000356.1, read as the reverse complement.
GGTCTGGATGATCTGCGCGTCGCCGATGAAGGCCTCGCCATCCTCGACCGCGATGTCGTTGAAGCCGCCGTTCAGCATCCGGATCTGGTCCGACGACACCACGTCCTCCGCGTACCGACGGCCGTTGGCCACGTGGTACAGCAGGATGTCCCGGAGCGCGTCATCCTCCAGCTCATCGCCGATGTTGTCGGCGTTCAG
>JAWVYT010000355.1:0-3275 GCA_033722595.1 Longimicrobiales bacterium | reverse complement strand
GGACTGGGACGGATCCGGGGCGTGAACCCCGCCGCCCGCCGGCTCCTGGGCCGATCGGAGGGACAGCTCGTGGGCAAGCCCGTCCGCTGGTTCGTGGGCGTGTACGAGGATGGGACGTGGAGCCAGTGGGAGCCGCTGGGCGGATCGTTCACCGAGGAGCTCGATCTCCGGGGTCCCACCGGCGACCCGATCCGGGTCAGCGCCTCGGTGGAGCCGATCCAGTTCGGCGGCCGCGCGGGCGGCGCCGTGATCGTGGCCCGGGACCTCCGGCAGCGGCTCGAGACGGAGCGGGAGCTGGACGTGCAGCGCCGCTACTTCAGCGACCTGTTCGCCTCGTCGCCGGAAGGGATCGTGCTGGTGGATTCCGAGACCGAGGAGATCCGCCGGGTGAACGTCGAGTTCACCCGGCTGTTCGGGTACTCCGCTGAAGAGGCGCTGGGTGCCCGGCTCACGGACCTGATTGCACCGGAGGACCGGCGCGAAGAGTCCCTCGCACTCCACGAGCGGGCCCGCTCCGGGCGGGTGGTCCGGACCGAGACGGTCCGGCGCCGGAAGGACGGGACGAAGGTCGAGGTCTCCCTCCTGGCCCGCACTCTGGAGATCCCCGGCGAGCCGCCCCAGCTCTACGGCGTGTACCGGGACATCACCGACCGGAAGGAGACTGAGCGGACCCTGAAGGCGCGGGAGGAGGAGCTCCGGCACACCCAGAAGCTCGAGGCGGTCGGGAAGCTGGCGGGCGGTGTGGCCCATGACTTCAACAACCTCCTGACCGTCATCAACGGTCACGCCCGCTTCGCGCTGGAGCGCGACGAGCTCACCCCGGAGCTGGCCGAGGACCTCGCGGAGATCGAGAAGGCCGGGATCCGGGCGGCGGCCCTGACGCAGCAGCTGCTGGCGTACAGCCGCCGTCAGGTCCTCCACCCCCAGATCCTGGACCCGAACGCCGTGATCATGGACCTCCAGGGGATGCTCAGGCGGCTTATCGGCGAGCACATCCGGATCGAGACCCGCCTCGCCGACCGGGAGCTCCGGATCAAAGTGGACCGGGGGCAGCTCGAGCAGGTCATCATCAACCTCGTGGTCAACGCGCGGGATGCGATGCCCGAAGGCGGGACCCTCAAGCTGGAGACCCAGCCCGTCGACCTCCCGCCCAGCGACGACCGCGTCGAGCGCTGGGAGCTCCGGCCGGGCGAGTACGTCCGGATCCGCGTGGCCGACACCGGCATCGGGATGGACCCCGAGGTCCTCGATCGGGCCTTCGACCCGTTCTTCACCACCAAGGAGCCGGGGAAGGGGACCGGCCTCGGCCTCGCCACCGTATTCGGGATCGTCAAGCAGTCCGGGGGGCACGTCCGGGCCCGGAGCATCAAACGGGCGGGGACCACCGTCGAGGTCATCCTCCCCCGGGCCTCCGGCGAGCACGCCCGCGACGCCGCGGACGTCGAGCACCGGCCGCGGCCCGTCGGCGCCGGCGGCACCGTCCTCGTCGTCGAGGACGAACCCGCTGTCCGGAAGCTCGCGGTCCGCGTCCTCGAGCGCGACGGGTACCACGTGCTCGCCGCCGAGAACGGCGCTCGGGCGCTGGAGGTCATGGAGGCACACGAAGGCCCGATCGACCTGGTCCTCACCGACATGGTCATGCCGGAGATGGGCGGTGAGGAGCTCGCCTGGCACGTCAGCCGGCGCCGGCCCGGCGTGCCCATCCTCTTCATGTCCGGATACGACGAGGCGCTCGTCGCGGAGGAAGGCGAATCGGGCACCGAGTTCCTGGCCAAGCCGTTCACCCCCGCCGTCCTGGCCGAGACCGTCGCGTCCGCCATCGAGACCGCTTGAATTGCAGTTTTCGGCCCGGTATTCTGCCGGTGTCGAAGCCCCAGAATCACTCGTCCACGCTGGCCAACCGGAGCGCAGCATCATGATGAGAGCACGCACCCTGGTCCCGGCCGTGCTGGGCCTCGCCCTCGCCGCGGGGGCCGCCGCCCAGAGCACGCCGACCATCGACTTCGAGAGCTTCACGCTGGACAACGGGCTCCAGTTCATCGTCCATGAGGACCATTCCGTGCCGATCGTGCACGTTCAGGTCTGGTACGATGTCGGCAGCGCCCACGAGCCGGAGGGGCGCAGCGGGTTCGCCCACCTGTTCGAGCACATGATGTTCATCAACACCGATCATCTCGAGCAGGGCGAGTTCGACAGCTACATCAACCGGGCGGGCGGGAACCTGAACGGGACGACGAACAAGGACCGGACGGCGTACTTCGAGACGGTGCCCGCGAACTACGTGAACGTGGCGCTGTGGCTGGAGGCCGACCGGATGGCGAACCTGGTGGTCAACGAGGAGAACTTCCAGCGGGAGCGCGAGGTGGTGAAGGAGGAGCGTCGCCTGCGGGTCGACAACCAGCCGTACGGCCAGGCGATCATGACCATCGACACGCTGAGCCAGGACTGGGAGCCGTACCGTCATACCGTGATCGGGTCGATGGACGACCTGAACGCCGCCACGTCCGAGGACGCCCGCGCGTTCTACGAGCGGTTCTACGTGCCGAACAACGCCGCCGTGGTGGTCGCGGGCGACGTGACCGTCGACCAGGTCCGGGGACTGGCCGAGCGCTACTTCGGCCACATGGAGCGCGGGCCGGAGCTGCCCGAGCTGCCACCGGTCCCCGCGGCACCCCGGACCGACGGAGAGCGCCGGGTCACCGTGGAGGACGACAAGGCGACGCTGCCGCTCTACCTCTCGGCGTACACCATCCCGCAGGAGGGCCACGCCGACATCCCGGCGCTCGAGCTCATGGGCCGGATCCTGATGACGGGCGAGTCGAGCCGGCTGAACCAGCGGCTGGTGCAAGAAGAGCGGGCCGCGCTGCAGATCTTCGGTGGCGCGTCGGCCGGGATGGGCCCCGGCACCGTGACCGTCTACGCGGTCCCGAACCAGGGCGTGGACGTGAGTCGCGTCGAGGCGCTGATCTGGGAGGAGCTGGAGCGGATCCGGGCCGAGGGCGTGACGGCGCGCGAGCTGGAGAAGGCGCAGAACCAGACGCGGGCGAGCATGATCATGAGCCGGCAGCGGGTCTCGTCGAAGGCGAGCATGCTCCAGAGCTACCGGCGGCAGGGCGACATCTCGAAGATCAACACGGCCATCGACGGCTACATGGCGGTGACCGTGGAGGACATCCAGCGCGTCGCCGAGACCTACCTGAACCCGGCGAACCGGACCGTGGTCATCGCGGTCCCGGCCGGCCCGTCCACATGAGCGCATCCAGGGCATTGAGAGG
>JAWVYT010000354.1:0-3277 GCA_033722595.1 Longimicrobiales bacterium | reverse complement strand
GTCTACCTGGGTTTCCGGACCGAGGCGGGTCCGGTCGGTCTATGGTGGGGGCTCGTGGCCGGGCTCGCGCTCGTGGCGCTCTTCCTGGTCCTGAGGGTCCGGATCCGGATGCGACGGGAGCTCGCACGCATCGTCATCGACGACGAGCCGGACGGCCCGGATCGAGAGGCTGGAGAGGACAGCCGTTCCCCGTCCGGTGCTTGAGCTCGTCGAGCGGGAACCATGGGGCAGCTCGGAACGCCGAGCCCGTGATGCAGAAGGAGGGCGCGAGAAGGATCCGCTCCCTCCGCGCCCTCCATCTCACGGCGCCCTATACCTGCGGCGCCCTATGCTTCCGGCCGCCTATGCTTCCAGCGCCCTAGGCCTCCAGCGCCCTCTGTATCCGACGCCCTCTGCCTCCCCGGCGAGCGCCGTCGCCCGGGGCTGTGACCGGCGGGCTCGGTTCGCGTGCGGAGGCCGGCCCCGTTCGGGCTAGAGGTCCAGCTCCTCCTTCACCGTGTCGAGGTGCCCCTCGGACTGGAGCTTCTTGGACTTGTGCACGATGAACTCGGCGTACTCGTCCGTGAAGATCTTGCCGGGGCCCCGGAAGTCGAACTTCTCGGGCTGGTCCCGGAAGAACTCGCGGTGGACGCGGGTCCAGACCAGGCGGCCGTCGGTGTCGATGTTGACCTTGGTCACGCCGAGCTCGGCGGCCCGTGCGAACTGGTCGGCGTCGACGCCCCTGGCGGACGGGTCGAGCTCACCGCCCGCGTCGTTGATCCGCTCGACCTCCTCCTGCGGCACGGAGCTGGATCCATGCATGACGAGGGGGAAGCCCGGGAGCCGTTTCTGGATCTCCTCGATCCGGTTGAAGTGGAGCCCCTGGGACCCGGTGAACTTGTACGCGCCGTGGCTGGTGCCGATGGCGACGGCCAGCGAGTCGCACCCGGTGCGCTCGACGAACTCCTTCGCCTCGTCGGGGTCGGTGAGCCGGGCGTCCTTCTCGTCGACCTGGATGTCCTCCTCCACGCCGCCCAGCATCCCGAGCTCGGCTTCCACGCTGATCCCCTTCTGGTGGGCCCGGTCCACCACCCGCTTCGTGATGGCGATGTTCTCCTCGAACGGCTCGTGCGACGCGTCGATCATGACGGAGCTGTAGAAGCCGCTGTCGATGGCGTCGTAGCACGTCTCCTCGTCGCCGTGGTCCAGGTGGACGGCGAAGACCAGCTCCGGATGGAGCTCGGAGACGGACCGGATGATCGCCTCGATCACCGTCGGGTTCGCGTACTTCCGGGCGCCCTTCGAGAGCTGGACGATGAACGGGGCGTTGGCGCGGCGGTGGCCGTCGAACAGTCCCAGCGCCTGCTCCATGTTGTTGATGTTGTACGCCCCGATGGCGAAGCGGCCGTAGGCCACGGAGAAGAGGTCCTTCGTCGGTACGATCATATCGCTGTTCCTTCGTTCGGTTCGGTTCCGGATCGAGCCGCTCAATTTAACGCATCAAGAACCGTTCGCACCCCCGGCCCGCAGTCCCCGGTCGACCGACGTGCGCACGTGCGCTGCCGGCTCAACGCAGTCCCGTCCGCCAGCGCTCCCAGGGCAGCGGCAGCCGCTCGCGCTGCCGGGGTGCGACCTCGTTCAGCGTGGCCGCGTCGTAGAGGCGGCCATCGAGCATCACCATGTCGATGTCGTCGGTGTGGGTGATGTCGTCCAGCGGGTTCGCGTCCAGGATCACGAGGTCGGCGAGCTTCCCGGGCTCCAGGGAGCCGATGTGCTCGTCCATGGCGATGTACCGGGCGCCGTTGATGGTCCCGACGGCGAGCGCCTCGAGGGGCGTCATCCCGCCCTGCTCGAAGGTCCACAGCTCCCAGTGGACGCCGAGCCCCTGGAGCTGGCCGTGAGCGCCGAGGTTGACCAGTCCCCCGGCGTCGGCGATGGTCTTCGCGCCCTCGGCGACGCGGATGTGGTTGAAGTCGTCGTCGGGGACGAGCATCCGGCGCCGGGACCGGGCGTCGACCTGGTCCCGGGGCGTGAACGCCAGGAGCTGCTCGTTCTCCCAGACGTCGTAATGCTGGTAGAACCAGTTCTCGCCCCAGATCCCGCCGTAGGCCACAAGTATAGTCGGCGTATAGCCGGTGGACGAGGTGGCGAAAAGCTGCTGTACGTCCTCGTAGATCTCGGGCACGGACAGGGCGTGCTCCACGCCGGTGTGCCCGTCGTGGACCATGGTCATGTTGCTATACAGCAGCGCGCCGCCCTCGGGGTGGACCTGCATCCCGAGCTCCCGGGCCGCCTTGATGATCATCTGGCGGGAGTCCCGGCGTCGCTGGTTGTAGCTCTTCACGCTGAAGGCGCCCACGGCCTGCATCCGTCGGAGGTGCGCCATGGCGTCCTCGTAGTTCTCGACCACCGCCCGGATGGAGCCGCCGCCCTCGGCGCCGTAGAGGATCGTCCCGGTGGACCAGAGCCGCGGCCCGAGCTTCTTGCCGGCCTTGAGCAGCTCGATGTTGCTGAACACCGTCTCGGTGTCGTTGGACGGGTCGTGGGCGGTGGTGACCCCGTACGCCAGGTTCGCCATGAGCGGCCAGCTGGCCTCGGCCAGGATCCCGGCCGACTCGCCGCCCACGTGGGCGTGGACGTCCACGAGCCCCGGGATGATGGTCTTGCCGCTGACATCGAGCACCTCGGCGTCGCCCGGGACGTCCACCTCCCCGGCCCGTCCCACGGCGACGATCCGGTTCCTGCGGATGACGACGACGCCGTCCTCGATGACCGTGGGGATGTCCGACGCCGTCTCGGCCTGATGGCTGCCGGCCTCCGGCTGCCACCCGCCGGGCGGGGTCCAGCCCGTCCCGGCCATGGTGATGACCCGTGCGCCGTTGAGCGCGATGGCGCCGTCCGGCGCATCGCCCGTGGCTGTGAAGGAGATGTCGACGCCCTCGGCCTCCGGCGCGGGGGCTTCGTCGGCGTCCGCCGTCCCCCCTGCCCCACCCAGCCACGCGAACGACCCGGCCAGGTCCCGGGTGAAGTACTCGGGGCCCAGCGTCCAGTGCACGCGCCACCGGCTGGGTCCGTCCTGTGTCGCGCGACTCCCGTCATGGCTCCAGTGGAGGTACATCCCGGCGTCCCGGCTGATGCGGGCGACGGGGTACGCGTTCGTGCCCGGCCCGATCCGGACCGTGCGGCCCGCCTTCGGGAACGGCATCACGTAGGCGTGGTACCGCTCCGCGAACGCGACCCACTCGCCGTCCGGGCTCGGCACGATCTGGGTCGCGTTCTCGCTCTCCAGGTGCACGAT
>JAWVYT010000353.1:0-3283 GCA_033722595.1 Longimicrobiales bacterium | reverse complement strand
CGTGACGGGGATGACGTGCGCCGCCTGCGCGTCGAGGGTCCAGAAGGGGCTGTCGAAGGCGCCGGGTGTGCGGGACGCGGGGGTGAATTTCGCGACCGAGCGGGCCACGGTGGAGTACGACCCGTCGGCCGCGACGGCCGCGGACCTGGTCGAGGCGGTGAAGGCCTCCGGCTACGGCGCCCGGATCGAGGAGACGGAGCTCCAGATCGAGGGGCTCGAAATGGCGGTGAGCGGCGCGCCGGTGGAGCGGGAGCTCGAGGCGCTGCGGGGTGTGCTCGAGGCGGAGGTCAGTCTGGCCACGGGTAGCGCCCGGGTCGCGTTCCTCCCGGACGTGGTCGATCCTGGCGACTTCGAGACCGCCGTGCGGTCGGCGGGCTACGGGTTGGCGGCGCCGATCGATGTCGCCGACCCCGCCGAGCGGGAGCGGATCGCCCGGGAGCGCGAGTACCGGATGCTGCGCGACAAGTTCGCGTTCAGCGCGGTGGTTGCGGTGTTCACGATGGTCGCGTCCATGCCCCTAATGGGCGGCGACTCGGCGGCGGTACAGAACGATCTCTTCCACCGCATCATGGCCCCGGTCAACGACGCGCTGGCGTCGCTGCTGCCGTGGCTCTACACGATCGACGAGACGGTCCTGACCTGGACGCTCCTGGTCCTGACGATCCCGGTCGTCTTCTGGGCCGGCCGCCAGTTCTATCGGGGCGCGTGGAGCGGCGCGCTGCACGGGACCGCGGACATGAACACGCTCATCGCCGTGGGCACGGGCGCCGCGTTCGTCTACAGCGTCGTCGCCACGGTCGCGCCCGGCATCTTCACCTCCGCCGGGCTCCCGGCCGACGTCTACTACGAGGCGGTGGTCATCATCATCGCGCTGATCCTGCTGGGGAAGATGCTCGAGGCGCGGGCGAAGGGTCGGACCAGCGAGGCGATCCGGAAGCTGGCCGGGCTCCAGCCCCGTGAGGCCCGGGTGGTCCGGGACGGCGAGACGGTCGACATCGACATCGACGACGTCCGGGTGGGCGACGTCGTGGTGGTCCGCCCGGGCGAGAAGATCCCGGTGGACGGGGAGGTCGTGGAGGGGAAGACGGCGGTAGACGAGTCGCTGCTGACGGGCGAGCCGATCCCCGTGGAGAAGGCGGCCGGCGACGAGATCGTTGGCGGCACCATCAACGGCCAGGGCGGGATCCGGTTCCGGGTCACGAAGGTCGGCCGGGACACGGCGCTGGCGCAGATCGTCAAGCTGGTCCGGGACGCCCAGGGGTCGAAGGCGCCGATCCAGCGGCTGGCCGACGTGATCGCCGGGATCTTCGTCCCCATCGTGATCGGGATCGCCACGCTGGCCGCGGCGGTCTGGTGGCTGGTGGGCCCGGACCCGGCGTTCATCTTCGCGCTGGTCACGTTCGTCACGGTGCTGATCATCGCGTGCCCGTGCGCTCTCGGGCTGGCGACCCCCACGGCCGTGATGGCCGGAACGGGCGCTGGCGCAGAGCGAGGCGTCCTCTTCAAGGGCGGCGAGGCGCTGGAGACGGCCCACAGGCTGGACACCGTGGTCCTCGACAAGACGGGCACGATCACCGAAGGGAGCCCGGCGGTGGTCGAGATCGTGGCCGCAGCCGACGAGGACGCGACGGAGGTGCTCCGCCTGGCCGCATCGCTGGAAACGGCGTCCGAGCATCCGCTGGCCGCCGCCATCGTGGCTGCCGCCCGGGAGCGCGGGCTCGAGCTTTCCGCCGCCGGCGACTTCTACGCCACGGGCGGCCGGGGCGCCGAGGCGGTGGTGGACGATCGGCTGGTCTTCGTCGGCAACGCCGCGTTCATGGACGAGCAGGAGCTGGACAACCCGCTGAAGGGCGCCGCGGAGGCCATGGCCGGGAAGGCACAGACGCCGGTGTTCGTCGGCAGCGACGGCGCGGTCATGGGCGTGATCGCCATCGCCGACCCGGTGAAGGAGACGAGTGCGCGCGCGATCGGCCGGCTCCGGGCGATGGGCCTGGAGGTGATCATGCTCACCGGCGACCATCGGGCCACGGCCGAGGCCATCGCCGCCCAGGTCGGGGTGGACCGGGTCGTCGCCGAGGTGCTGCCGGCGGGCAAGGTCGAGGAGATCGAGCGCCTCCAGGCCGAGGGCAGGCGCGTCGGCATGGTGGGCGACGGCCTGAACGACGCGCCCGCCCTGGCCCGGGCGGACATCGGGATCGCCATCGGCACCGGAACGGACGTGGCACTCGAAGCCAGCGACGTGACGCTCGTCGGCGGCGACCTGAACGGGGTCCCGGACGCGATCCGGCTGTCCCGGAAGACCATGCGGGTGATCCGACAGAACCTGTTCTGGGCCTTCATCTACAACATCATCGGGATCCCCGTGGCGGCGGGCGTGCTCTACCCGGTCTGGGGGATCCTCCTGAGCCCGGTCATCGGCAGCGCCGCCATGGCGTTCAGCTCGCTGAGCGTCGTCACGAACTCGCTGCGGCTGAAGCGGATGGGCAGGAAAGCAGTGGCCCCTGCAGGGGCCTGAGGGCGGCGGGCCGCTGGAGTGCAGTCGCGCGAGCGCGGCCTGGCCCGACCATACGACACGAACATCAAATCAGACGGAGGCAGACCCATGGCACGCACGAAGCTCACGGTCGAAGGGATGACCTGCGACCACTGCACGCACGCGGTGAAGAGCGCGCTGGAGAACCTCGACGGGGTCCGGTCCGCCCGGGTCGACCTGGACGGGGGCACCGCTGTCGTCGACTACGACGACGGGAAGACCGAGCCCCGGGAGATGGGGATGGCGGTCGCCAACGCCGGCTACGCGGCGAAGACGGCCGACTGATCGGGATGGCAGCTGCCGACGGCTCGCAAGCGCCGGCGCCGCCGTCCGGCGGGTCCTACCCCGGACCGTAGCGGCGGCCCCGGTCCCCTACCGCTCCCAGCTGTTGTTGGTCCGGTCGATGTCCGGGAAGTACCGATCCGCATCGATCACGACCCGGGTGACCGCCGGGCCGGCCGGCAGCATCAGCGTCGCCCGGGCTGCGCCCCGGAGCCAGCGGTCCACGGGGATCACCTCGACGGACACGGTGCCGTCCTCGCGGGTCACCTCGAGATGCACGGGCATCGGGACCCAGCCCCGGTCCCGGACTGCGATCCGGGTCTCGCCGCTGTCGAGGCGATCGACACTCTCGATGGCGTGGTCGAGGAACCAGTCGCCGTCGTGGGTGCTCTCGTAGTACCACGCCCGCCAGAACCACTCGAGGTCCCTGCCGCTCACGTCCTCGAACGTGCGGAACAGGTCCCATGG
>JAWVYT010000352.1:0-3289 GCA_033722595.1 Longimicrobiales bacterium | reverse complement strand
TCCGGCGGGCCGGGGTCGTGCCCCGGCGGGTCCGGGCGCGACGTCGTGCCTTCCGCGTCGTCGCCCGGCGCGGGCTGTATGACTTCAATCGTCCTCCGTCATGGTCTCGAACATCGCATCGGTGTCGGCCGGCGGCCGGCTCGCGAGGCTCACCACGACGGTGGCGAGGAGCCCCGCGACGAACGCGGGGATCAGCTCGTAGAGCCGGTCCTTCAGGGCCGGCGTCAGATACCAGACGAAGGTGGTGAGCGTTCCGGTGACGAGCCCGGCGAACACCCCTGCGCGGGTCGTCCGTCGCCAGAAGAGGGCCAGGATGGAGGTGGGTCCGAGGGCGGCGCCGAGCCCGGCCCAGGCGAAGAGCACGAGCCAGAACACGAGCTCGTCGGCGGTCCATCCGAGGATCAGCGCCACCACGACCAGGAGCGTGACGACAGCGCGGCTCAGGATCACGAGCGCCCGCTGGGTCAACGGCTCACCCTTCCGGATCACCTTCTCGTATACGTCGCGGACCACGGTCGATGCGGCCACCAGGAGCTGCGAGTCGGCGGTGGACATGATCGCCGCGAAGATGGAGGCCACCACGACGCCGAAGACTACGGCGGGCAGGTGCTGCTGTGCGAGGACGGGGAACAGGTTCTCGGGGTCCGCCTGGGGCAGCAGCTCGACCGAGTGGATGAACGCCCGGCCGATCATCCCGATCAGGACCGCGCCTGCCCCCATGAGGACGTTCCACGCCGTCCCCACCACGGCCGCGAACCGGAGCTGTCGGGCGTTCTCGATGGACATGTAGCGGACCAGGATGTGCGGGTTGCCCGGCGAGCCGAGTCCGATCCCGACGAACCCGAGTCCGGCGCCCGCGGCGATGGCGAACGGGTCCGGAAGCCCGGGCTCCAGGGCCCGCAGCTCGGCGACCATGGCGCCCCAGCCGCCGAAGTCGGCGATGGCGATCCACGGCAGTGCCAGGAGCGCGAACAGCATGAAGACGGCCTGGACGGTGTCCGTCAGGCTCACGGCCAGGAACCCGCCCAGCACGGTGTACGCGAGGACGATCCCGGCCGTGATGAGGATCCCGGTGTTGGGGCTGAGACCGAAGCTCGCCCCGATGGCCTTGCCGCCGCCGACGAACTGCGCGGCCACGTACGCCACCATGAACACCAGGATCACGCCGGCCAGCGCCACGCGCAGCGCGCCGGTGTCGTTGAACCGGTCGGCGAAGAAGTCGGGCACGGTGATGGAGTCGTAGCGCTCGCTGAACCGCCGGAGTCTGGGCGCGTAGTAGAGGAACAGCAGCGCCTCCACCGCGGTGTACCCCACGACGGCCCAGAGAGCGGACGCGCCCATGGTGAAGGCCATCCCCGTGACCCCGAGCAGGAGCCACGAGCTGCGCCCCGAGACCACCGCCGATAGCGCCACCACGAAGCGGTGCATCTTCCGGCCGCCCAGGAAGAACTCGCTGAGCCCCTCCGAGCTGTAGCGGGCGGACCAGAAGCCGATCCCGATCAGGACCATCAGGTACGCGATGAACGCGATCAGGGCCGCCGTGTTCACCTCGATGACCGGCGCCGCACCCGGCGCGGCATCCTGCAGCAGGCCGGTCATCGGGGTCGGGAGCGCGGTGGCAGGGGCAGGCATGGAGTTCGAGTTCGATTTCGAGTTCGAGTTCGAGTTCGAGTTCGATTTCGAGGTTCGAGCTCGAGACCGACTTCGAGGTTCAGGTCGAAGATTCTGGTTGGGCAACCTTGGTCGCGAGGGGCCCTGTGGACAAGGGGCGCCCTTCACGCCTACCGCTGGCCTCCTGCCTCCTGCCTCTCCCCTCTTGCCTCTTGCCTCTTGCCTCTTGCCCCTAGGCTCTAGGCTCTAGGCTCTAGGCTCTAGACTCTAGCCTCTAGCCTCTAGCCTCTAGCCTCTAGGCTCTCCCCTCTCCCCTCTTGCGATCTGGAGCCGACGCGTACACATCTTCATGCGTGACCGAGGACCGTGGTACCGATTTCCCCGGGTCGGCGACGGATCCTGGCGCGGAACCGGACGGCTCTTCCCCCTTCCTGCCGGCCGAGGTCCTGCGACGGGAGAAGGTGCCGGGGTACGCGTGGGGTCTGCTGGGCCTGCTGGTGGCGCTGGGGATCGTGAGCCTGATCCTCACGTCCATGCGGGCGGGCGGGCTGCTGGCCCTCTTCGTGTACTCGATCCCGTCCAACACCGCCGTCTCGCTCCTCCCCCACGAGCCGATGCTTCTGCTGTACGGGGATCGGTCGAGCCTCTGGGTGGCCGCGGCGGTCGCGACGGCGGGGACGGCGGCCGCGGGCTGGCTGGACCACCGGATCTTCGTTCCGGTGGTCAACGTGGAGCGTCTCTCGGGCTACAAGTCGAGCGGTTTGTATCGACGGACCATGGCGCTGTTCCGCCGGGCTCCGTTCGCGGCGCTCGTCCTCGCGGGGATGACCCCGGTCCCGTTCTGGCCGTTCAAGCTCCTCGCCTTCTCGGGCGGGTACCCGATGCACCGGTACCTGGGCGCCCTCGTCCTGGGGCGGTTCCCCCGCTACGCGCTGCTGCTGTGGATCGGCGCGGTGTTCCGGATCCCCGCGTGGCTGCTGGTGGCGGCCGCCCTCCTGGCATTCGCCGCGTACGGCGTCCACGTGCTCGCCCGGGACAGGGACTGACGCCTGCCCGCCGGACCTCGCATCACGGACGGGGCGCCGGCTTCGCCCCTGGCACCGTGGGGCGGTCCGGCGATAGCATGGAGCGGACCCCAGCGCTGGAGCGGACGGATATGGGCAGATCGGGATCGAGACGAAGGCTCGCGCGTGGCGTCGCCCTGACGGCGTTGACGGCCGCGCTCCTTCCGGCCTCGGGTACGGCCCAGACGCCCACGGACATCTACCTCCTGCCGCTGGACCGGCAGGAGGACGGCCGGCTCGTGGCCGCTGGCGAGCCCCGCCCGGTGACTGACCGCGACGGCTACGACAACCAGCCGCACTTCACCCCGGATGGCCGGCTCCTGTACACGTCGATCCGCGACGGGCAGGCCGACACGTATCTGTACGACCCGGCCACGGGGGAGACGACACGGGTCACGACGACGCCCGAGTCCGAGTACTCGCCCACGCCGATCCCCGGCTCGGACCGGTTCTCGGTGGTCCGGGTGGAGGCCGACTCGACCCAGCGCCTGTGGTCGTTCGCGCCCGACGGGTCCCGGCCGCGGCTGGTGCTGGAGGACGTGGCGCCCGTGGGCTACCACGCATGGTCGGACGATCGGGTCGCCCTCTTCGTGCTCGGCGACCCGCCGACGCTG
>JAWVYT010000351.1:0-3308 GCA_033722595.1 Longimicrobiales bacterium | reverse complement strand
TCTCGTACCTGACCCTGGACCTGGGCATCCACCTCCACTTCTGAGGTCTTGCCAGCCGGCGGACGTCCCGTGACCTTCAGCGCTCGTTGAACCGAGGCGGGGCGGGCGTGGAGTGGACGTAACGAAAACGCAGCGGAACCGGATCCTGGCGGTCCTGTTCACCGGCGTGCTCATGGGCGCGTTGGACATCGCCATCATCGGGCCGGCCCTCCCGGCGCTCCGGGAGTCGTTCGGCATCGACGACCGGGCGGCGGCTTGGATGCTGGGGATCTACGTGCTGTTCAACCTGATCGGCACGCCGCTGATGGCGAAGCTCAGCGACCGGTACGGGCGCCGCACCGTGTACGCCGCCGATGTGGCGATCTTCGGGATCGGGTCGCTGGTGGTGGCCGCCGCCCCCACCTACGAGATCGTCCTCACCGGCCGGGCGATCCAGGGGCTGGGGGCCGGCGGCGTGTTCCCCGTGGCCAGCGCCGTGATCGGCGACGTCTTCCCGCCCGAGCGGCGGGGCGCGGCGCTGGGCCTCATCGGTGCGGTATTCGGTGTGGCGTTCCTGCTGGGGCCGATCCTCGGCGGCGTGCTCCTGCTGCTGAGCTGGCACTGGCTCTTCCTCATCAACCTGCCGATCGCCGTGGTGGTGGTCGTAGCCGCGCTCCGGATCCTGCCCGCCGCGCGGGCCGAGGAGCCCCGCCCGTTCGACTGGGCCGGGATGGGCGTCCTGGCCGTGATGCTCACCGCGTTGGCCCTGGCGCTGAACCGCATCGACGCGACGGCCCCGCTGTCGAGCCTGACCGGGGCCGACGTGCTCCCGTTCCTTCTCACCGCGGCGGTTCTGGCGCTGGCCTTCCCCTGGGTCGAAGAGCGGGCCCGGGACCCTGTGATCCGGCCCGGTCTCTTCCGGAACCGACAGATCGTCATCGCCAGCGGCCTGTCGCTCGGGGCCGGCGTGAGCGAGGCGGCCGTCGTCTTCGTGCCCGCGCTGCTGGTGGCGGCGTTCGATGTCAGCACGTCCACGGCCGCGTTCATGCTCCTGCCGATCGTGGTGGCCATGGCCATCGGGTCACCCCTGCTCGGACGGCTGCTGGACCGGGCGGGGTCGCGGCTCGTGGTGGTCGTCTCCACCGCGCTCATCGCGGTGGGGATGGGGATGGTCGCCTTCTTCACCGCAACGCTCGCGCTCTTCTACACGGCCGGGATCCTCATCGGCGTCGGGATGGCCGGCCTCCTGGGGTCCGCCCTGCGGTACGTGATGCTCAGCGAGGCGCCGAAGGCCGACCGGGGCGCGGCCCAGGGGATCCTGACGGTCTTCATCTCCATCGGCCAGCTGGCCGGCGCGGCCGTGCTCGGCGCCATCATCGCGTCGACCGGCGGCGAGGTGTCCAGCTACGCCGACGCGTTCCTCGTGGTCGCCGTGCTCACGGCGCTCCTCACGGTGGCCGCGTTCGGGCTGCGGGGACGGGCCGCCGAGCGGAGGCGGATGGAGTAGCGGTCCGCCACACGGCCCGGATCCCGGCGCGAGCGGTGCGCGACGCCCTGTCTCGGACCCTGGTCGGCCGGGGGTCACTGTGACGGAAGCGACGCCATTGCGCTCCGGGAAGGGCGGCTGCTATAGAGGTGCCAGCGGGACCCTCCACCCTGCCCGATAGGGGTTGACCATGACGTTGACGCTCATGCTGCGCCTCATCCATATCATCCTGGGCGTGTTCTGGGCCGGGGTCATCTTCTTCCTCGTCCTCTTCCTGGGGCCGGCGGTCCGGCGGTCCGGCCCCGGGGGCGGTCGGGTGATGGCGGAGATCAACCGGGCCCGGTTCTTCGAGGTCATGCCGGTCGTGGCGCTCGTGACCATCCTCTCCGGAGCGTGGCTGCTGTGGCTCCTGTCCGGCGGGTTCGAGGCGGCGTTCATGGGGACCCCCTGGGGGATCAGCCTGAGCGTCGGCGCGGTGGCGGCCGTCGTAGCGTTCGTCATCGGAGTGTTCGTCATGCGACCCGCCACCACGCGCATGCTGGAGCTCGGCCCGATGATGGCGGCCGCGTCCAGTGACGAGGAACGTCAGGCCATAGGCGCCGAGCTGGCTCCGCTCCGGAAGCGCTCCCGTACCGCCAGCCTCTGGGTCGCGTGGCTCCTGCTGATCGTCGTCGCCACCATGGCCGTGGCCCGATACGTGTAGCCCGGCCGCCCCGGACCTGCCGGGTCGCAGGCGTCAGCGTGCAGAGGCGTCGATGGTGGGGAACCGCGCCGCCTCGAACCCCGGGACGGTGCTGGGCCGGCCGCTCAGCTCCGCGTGAGCTTCCGGTACTTGATCCGGTGGGGCCGCTCCGCCGCGTCGCCCATCCGGCGCTTCCGGTCCTCCTCGTACTCGGACCACGGGCCCGGGTAGAAGAAGACCCGGCTGTCGCCCTCGAACGCCAGTGTATGGGTCGAGATACGGTCCAGGAACCAGCGGTCGTGGGAGATCACCAGCACGCAGCCGGCGAAGTCCAGGAGCGCGTCCTCCAGCGCGCGGAGCGTGTCGACATCCAGGTCGTTGGTCGGCTCGTCCAGCAGGATCACGTTCCCGCCGCTCTTCAGCAGCTTCGCCAGGTGCACCCGGTTCCGCTCTCCGCCGCTCAGCACGCCCACCTTCTTCTGCTGCTCCGCGCCCTTGAAGTTGAACCACGAGCAGTACGCCCGGCTGTTCACCGACGCCTTCCCCAGCTCGACCTCGTCCTTCCCGCCGCTGACCTCCTCGTACACCGTGTTCTCCGGGTTCAGCGCGTCCCGGGACTGGTCCACGTAGGCCAGCTCGACGGTGCTGCCCACATCCAGCGACCCGCCATCCGGCTGCTCCTCGCCCACGATCATCCGGAAGAGCGTCGTCTTTCCCGCACCGTTCGGTCCCACGATCCCGACGATGGCGCCCGCCGGGATGTCGAAGTCGACGCCATCCATGAGGAGCTTGTCGTCGTAGCCCTTGGTCAGTCCCTCCGCGCGGATCACCCGGTCGCCCAGGCGCGGGCCCTTCGGGATGATGATCTCGGCCGTCCGGATCTTCTCGTCCACGTCCTGCTGGAGCAGCGACTCGTAGTCGTTGACCCGGGCCTTCCCCTTCGCGTGCCGGGCCTTCGGCGCCATCCGGATCCACTCCAGCTCGTGCTCCAGCGTCTTCTGGCGCTTCGACTCCTGCTTCTCCTCCAGCCGCAGCCGCTCCTTCTTCTGCTCGAGCCACGACGAGTAGTTCCCCTCGTACGGGTACCCCTCGCCACGGTCCAGCTCCAGGATCCACTTCGCCACGTTGTCCAGGAAGTACCGGTCGTGCGTGACGGCCACG
>JAWVYT010000350.1:0-3325 GCA_033722595.1 Longimicrobiales bacterium | reverse complement strand
TACGGGAACTCCCCGCCCGCCAGGAACGAGGCTTCCTCGCCATCCAGCGCCAGCAGGTTCGGCTCGGCCAGGCTCTTGAAGTCGCCCGACTCCTCGAGCGCCTTTATGATCGCGCGCAGGTGGGCGTCGGTGTTGATCAGGGACAGCTCGATGGCCCCATCCGAGTCCGTGCTCCCCCGCCAGTCGCCGTCCGCGGTCAGCAGGTCCGGGTTCAGGAAATCGAGCACCTGGTTCCCCAGCCGCTTCAGCGCGGAATGGCTGACCTCCGCGAAACGCACCTGCAGGAGGATCTGCGCCGGCGCGGGCGTCTGGAGGTTGTTGATCACCATGGCGCCCGTGCCTTCCGCCAGCTCCAGCGCACGCCGCGCCACGAACGCGGACGTCACCTCGCCGGACAGGATCAGCGAGTTGCCCCGGGCCGCGACCTCGATCCGCTCGTCCGGATACAGCGTGGTGAGGTGCCTTCCCAGCGCGCCCGCATCCGCCGTGACCTCCACCACGTACATGTGGCGCCGTCCTTCCTCGTCCCAGACCATGAAGGTCGTGGTCCCCAGCGCCTTCCCGTTGATCAGCACCTCCGTCGGCGACATCGCGACGGCCTCCGCCACCTCGGCGTCGGCCATGGAGATCCGGCTGATCGGTACCGGGCTGACGAGCACGATCGACGTGCCCCGAGCCAGGCTAACCGCCTCGTCGGGCTCCGTCAGGAAGACCTGAGCCGAGGCCGGGGAGACGGCTGACGAGATCGCCGCCAGAATCAGCGCCGCGATCCAGCCCCGCAGCGCCCTGCCATCCATCGGACGTGTCCTGCTCTCGAGACTCCTCACCGCCCCCCTCCTCTCTCAAACCGCAGAAGCGTTCGCTGCCCGCCCTCGTAGCTCTCGATCACCGGCGGCGGCGCGGTCCGCACGGCGCTCGGCGTGGACGACCGGGTCGACGAGGACCTGGACCGCCCACCCGGCGCTGCCACCAGCGACGTGATCCGCTGACCGGGGGTCTCGATCTCGCCCGAGTCCAGCGTGTTTCGCAGCGCCAGCTGGATCCGGCCCTCGGTGGCGGCCAGCGTCAGGATCTCCGCCTCCTCCGGGGTCAGCAGGAGCGTCACCACCGTCACGTACCTGGGCTCGCCGTCGATGTCCTGCTGATGCTGCTGATCGGCGGCAAGGGCCCGCACGTTCTGGAGGATGATCCGCGTGGTGGTCTGGCGGCGGTCCGTGCCGGGTACGACCGTGGCCAGCACGTCGACCCGCGTGCCCGGAAGCACGAAGCCCGCCACGCCCACGACCTCGTCCACCCGGACCGACACCGCACGCTTCCCCTCCGGGATCGTGATCGGCAGCCCGCCGCCGGCGTCCCTGTGGGCCAGCTTCCAGTCGAGCAGCGGCTCGTTCTCCCTCACTTCCGTGATCAGGCCGCGACCCACGACCTCCCCGGCCTGTGTGGCGAGCCCGCGGGGCACCGCGGATCCCGGCCAGGTCACGCTCTTGACGTCCTCCCGCCGCAGAATCGCTCCCGCCGGAAGGTCACGCCTGGCCACCAGCGCGGTCCGTGACGACGTCGCCGCCTCGAGGGGTGCCGGCTGCTCACTTACGTAGACGAGGGCAACGTACCCGGCCAAGAGACCGGACAGCGCTGCACCCGCCAGTATCCATGAATATCGAGATATTCTCATGACGACGTCTCGATCACTCGTTCCGCATGACGAAGGAGGTCGACAGCACCAGCGTCCGGTCTCCGGCCGCCCAGTTGGCTAGGGCTCCGAACAGGCCGAGCTCGTAGGTGTAGTCGATCTGGACTCGCGCCAGTGTTCCGGTCCCCGTTTTCCATCCTTCCATCGACACCTCGGCGCGCTCGGGGTCGAGGGCTGCACGCAACAGGGCCTGATCGATCACATCCAGCATGGCCTCGTACGTGAAGTCGGGGTTCGCGACGACGGAGCTCCGCAGCGACTCGCGCGCTGCGTCCGTCAGGACCTGCTTGGTGTTCCATGCTCGCGCGAACTCCGCGAGTCCTACCAGCAGCAGGAGCAGAAGGGGCACGATGAGGGCAAACTCGACGAGCGCCTGTCCGTCCTCGCGCTGCCCGAAGCGAGCGCGGAGTCGGCTCATAGCGACACCCCGTACGCCATCCACACCCAGACGACACCGGCCGCCACCGCCACCCCGTAGGGCACGGTCACGGCTCCGGGCATCGCCAGCGTGCGACGCTCTCCGACCCGGCCTAAGGTCACCACGTGAATCAGCAGATCACGGAACCTCAGGAGCGTCGGGAGGAGCGTCCCGTTGCGGGCCGTCACGGCCAGCGCGAGAAGCCCGCCGGCCAGCCCGATCAGTGGGAGCGCCTGGACGAAGCCCCAGAAACCGAGGCTGGCGCCCACGGTCGCGAGGAGCTTGCCGTCCCCGGCGCCCATGGCGCCGATGGCGAAGAGAAGCAGACCCAGCGAGAGCCCCAGTGTACCACCCAGCAACCCAGCCCCGAGGGCGTCGACCCCGAAGAATCCTCTCACGACGAGCGCGGCTACCGTACCTCCGACCGTGAGCCAGTTGGGAATCCTCTTCTGGCTTACGTCGTACCAGGTGGCCAGGACCAGCACCACGGCGAGTGTTACCGTGAGCGGTCCAAGATCGTCTACCAAATGAGAAGGCATCGGGAACGTCGCCCTTCGAGGCTAGGAGGCTAGGATGAGTCGCAGGTCGGGGTCAGGGCGTGTAGCCCTCGCTCGGGGCGCCCTCGAGAACCTGTGCGATCCGGGCGAAGATCCCGCCGATCGCGTCCCGGAAGATGACCAGGACCGCGATCAGACCGATGGAGACCAGCGCCAGGATCAGGGCGTACTCCGTGAGCCCCTGACCTGCTTCGTCGTTCCAGAAACTGCCGAACAGTTCCAACATGGTGTCCTTCCTTTCGGCCCTCGGGGCCGTGTCCGTGGAGTGTGTTCCTACTTGAGGAGTGAAATGGGAGGTCGAACCCTCGCCGCCCGTGAATGGGGCAACCGATGTGCCTCAGATCGTGATGAAACGATAAGTCATTGGCAGTAAGTCATATGCGCCGCATCTAGTACCCCGCAGGTGGCCTCCGAAGCGTGCGGATTGCCGCACTTTTTTCGGGTTCATGGCACTTTTCTACGACCGGCCTCTCCCGATGGATCACCAGGCGGGCAGGTGCGCGGCCGCGCGTGGCTCACGGGCGGATGAACTCGGCCGGAGGGGGGTGAGTCCCCCTCCGGCCGGGGTCGTTCCTCCATTCCTCCGCGGCAGGCAGAAGCACGCTGCCTGGAGTGGAGGTCGTCGTGCTACGGTGTGGCGATCAACGCGGCATCGAAGGT
>JAWVYT010000349.1:0-3334 GCA_033722595.1 Longimicrobiales bacterium | reverse complement strand
CCATGACGCCGAGGACGATGAGGCCGAAGACGGCGGCCGATGTCACGGCCACGGACACCAGCCAGCCGCCCAGCACGCGGACGGGATGGACGTTCTGCAGGTGTTCGGTGTGCATGGTCAGTCGAGCTCGAGGGACAGCTGCACCGGGACGAAGCTCCGCCGGTGATGGGGCGTGGGGCCGCACTCGCTCAGCGCCTCGATGTGTCCGGGCGTGCTGTACCCCACGTTCGTCTCCCAGCCGTAGGCGGGATAGCGGGCGGCCAGGCGACGCATGAGGCCGTCCCGCGTGGTCTTGGCCACGATGGAGGCCGAGGCGATCGTATACGACTTCCGGTCGCCATCCACGACGGCCGTGTGCTCCAGCCCCAGCTCCGGGACCGGCAGCCCGTCCACCAAAATGTGCTCCGGCGACACGGACAGGTGCTCCAGCGCTCGGCGCATGGCCAGGTGGCTGGCCCGGAGGATGTTGAGCCGGTCGACCTCCCGGGGGCTGGCGGCCCCGACCCCGATGCAGAGAGCCCGTCGCCGGATCTCGACGACGAGCTCTTCACGCTCCTCGGGCGTCAGCACCTTCGAGTCCGTGACCCCCGGGACCCGGTCCTCCGGCCGGAAGATCACCGCCGCCGCGACCACGGGGCCCGCGAGCGGACCGCGCCCCACCTCATCGAGGCCGGCCACATGCTCCAGTCCTTCCCCCCAGAGCTCCCGCTCCAGTGTCAGCGGCGCCCCGCGACGGCGCCGCTTCCGCCTGGCCGCCGCCATCCCGGCGGGCTAGCGCTGCCGCTCGCGGATCCGCGCCGCCTTGCCCTTCCGGGCACGCAGGTAGTACAGCTTCGCCCTGCGGACGTGACCCCGACGCACCACCTTGATCGACTCGATCATCGGCGAGTGCAGCGGGAACACGCGCTCCACGCCGATCCCGGCGGAGACCTTCCGCACGGTGAACGTCTCGCTGGCGCCGCCACCCTTCCGGGCGATGCAGATCCCCTCGAACGCCTGGAGCCGCTCCTTCTCACCCTCGCGGACCCGCACGTTCACCCGGACCGTGTCCCCGGTCTCGAACTCCGGGAGTCCGTCCCGGAGCTGCTCGTTCTCGATCTCTTTTACGATGTCCATGGCACTACCCTCGTTCGCGTCGATCCCATAAGTCCGGCCGACGCTCACGCGTCAGCTCCTCCGCTTTCTCCCGGCGCCACGCCTCGATCCTGGCGTGGTCGCCGGACAGCAGCACGTCGGGGACTTCCCGCCCCCGGTACTCCGGCGGCCGCGTGTACGACGGCGGACTCAACAGCCCATCGTCGTAGAAGCTGTCCGTGGCCGCAGACTCGTGCGTGCCCATAGCTCCCGGCAACAGTCGCACCACCGCGTCCGTCACCGCCAGCGCCGCGACCTCGCCCCCGCTGAGGACGAAATCGCCCAGCGACAGCTCCTCCGTCGCCAGGCCGTCCGCTACCCGCTGGTCCACATCCTTGTAGTGACCACACAGTAGCGTCAGCTCCGGCTGCACCGCCAGCCTCACGGCGTCCCGGTGCTCGAACCGCCGACCCCGGGCGCTCATCAGGACGACCGGCCCGTCCGGCGCCAGTGCGTCCACCGCCTCGAAGAACGGCTCCGGCTTCATCACCATCCCGGCGCCGCCCCCGTACGGATAGTCATCCACCGTACGGTGCCTGTCGTGGGTGTACTCCCTCAGGTCCACGACGTTGTACTCCACCAGCCCATCCTGCGCCGCCCGGGCCGGAATGCTCAGCCCCAGCGGCCCGTCGAAGAACCCCGGGAAGATCGTCACGATGTTGATTTTCACCGCGCCCTCCCCTCCCGGACTGAGATCTGAGATCTGAGATCTGAGATCTGAGTGACTGCCTCTCCATTCCGGCCTTCTGGCGTCCCGCTTCCTACTTCCTACTTCCTACTTCCTACTTCCTACTTCCTACTTCCTACTTCCTACTTCCTACCTCTTGCACTCTTGCATTCGTGCATTCTTGCACTACCGCTCCAGCAGCCCCTCCGGCGGATCGATCACCATCCGCGCTGCCGCCAGGTCCACCGTGCGGACCCACTCCCTGCGGAACGGGACCAGGTGCACGCCACCGGAGCCCTTCACCTCCAGCATGTGGTACGGCTCCGTCTCGTACACCTCGCGGATCCGGCCCACCGGATCGCCGGCCGCCGTCTCCACCTCGAGGCCCAGGAGCTGGTGGTAGTAGTACTCCCCCTCCTCCAGCTCGCCCCGATCCTCCAGGGGTACCAGCAGGTACCGCCCCGCCAGCTCCTCCGCCCCCGTCCGATCCGCCACCGACGCCAGCTTCACCAGCCACCCCTTCCGGTACGGACGGCTCGCCTCGATCTCCTGCTCCTGCGGCGCCCGGCCCAGCTCGCCCCGGTCGTCGCCGAGGATGACCCGCCGGCCCGCCTCGAAGACCTCCGCCGGCGCGTCCGTCAGCGGACGGATCAACACCTCGCCGCGGGTGCCATGGGCCTTGGCCAGGTGCCCGACCACCAGGTACTCGGGATCCCGCACCGCTGCCTCCGTCCGCGCGTCCGGGCCTACTTCTTCTCGGCCTCGTCCTCTTCGGTCTCGTCCTCGTCGGCCTCGGCTTCCTCCTCGGCCTCATCGGCGGCCGCCGTCGCCTCATCCCCGGCCTTCGCCTCGGCTTCCTCCTCCGCCTCGGCTTCTGCCTCCGCCTCGGCGTCCTCCGCGGTCGCCTCGACCGGATCCTCGGCCTCGGCCGCGGGCTCCTCCGCTTCATCGGCCGCGGCCTCCTCGGCCGGCTCTTCGGCCTCTTCCTCGGCCGGCTCGGTGGCCGACGCCTCGACCGCCTCGGACTCGGACTCGGCCTCTTCCTGGGCCTCCGTAGGCTCGGGGGCCTCCTCGGCCTCCTCCGCCGGCTCGACCGCGGCCTTCACCTCGGCCGTACCCGCCTCGGACTCCTCCGCCGTCTCGGTCTCCACTGCGGCCGCCTCCTCCGCCTGGTCGGCCTGCGTGGCCGCCGACTTCGGCCGCCGCTCCGGCTTCTTCGCCGTCTTCAGACGCGGGGCTTCCTCGCCCGGCTTCGTGAAGACGACGTCGTCATCGCCGCCCTTCCGGGCCTTCCGGGCCAGCGACTTCACGCTGTCCGAGATCTCGGCGCCGTTCTGGATCCACTCATCCAGCTTCTCCAGGTCCAGCGTCAGGAAAGCCGGCCTGGTGCGAGGGTTGTAAAAGCCGAGCTCCTCGATGTAGGCGCCATCGCGCGGTGCGCCCCGGGGGACGACCACCACACGGAAATACGGCTGCTTCTTCCGGCCCACGCGCCGGAGTCGGATCCTCACGGACATGTCATGTACCTCGGTT
>JAWVYT010000348.1:0-3345 GCA_033722595.1 Longimicrobiales bacterium | reverse complement strand
TCTCCCCTGCGCCCGCGCTCCGGACCCCTGAGCCGAACCGGGAGCCACGATGCTCGTACGAGGCCGAATGACCCGCGATGTCGTCGCCGTGCCGCCGACGGCGACGGTGGCGGAGGCGCTGGACGCCATGAGCACGCACGCGATCCAGCATCTGCCGGTGGTGGACAGCGGCAGGGTCACCGGCGTGCTTTCCGACCGGGACCTCCTCGCCGTGACGGATACGGAGACCGCCGTCCATGAGGTCATGACACCGGACCCGCTCACCGTCCCGTCGGGGACCCCGGTGGAGCACGCGGCCCGGACGCTGGTCGAGCAGGGCGTCGGGTGCCTCCCGGTCGTCGACGACGGCGAGCTGGTCGGGATGCTGAGCGAGTCGGACCTGCTCCGGGCTTTCGTCGAGCTGCTGGCCGGGCGGGAGCGCCACGCACGGATCGAGATCCTCACGCCCGACCGGCCGGGCGAGCTGGCCCGCGTGGTCCGGCTGATCGGGATCGAGCACGGCGTGAACCTCACCGGCGTGGTGGTCCCGCCGCCCGTCGGGGACCGGGCCCTCGTGGTGCTCCACCTCGAAACGGATGACGTCCGGGCGATCCTGGAGGACCTCCGCCGGCTCGGCTACGACGCGGCATCACCGGCACTCGAGACGAGACCGGAATAGGCGTGGACGTCGCGCTGGTCTGGAGCGACGAGCTGGCGGGATACCGGTTCCGGCCAGGCCACCCGCTCGACCCCCGGCGCCTGGAGCTGACCGTGTCCCTCATCCGGGCCATGGGCCTCGTGGACGACGACTGGATCGTGCCGCCGGGCCCCGCGACCGACGACGACCTGCTGACCGTGCACGACCCCGACTACATCGAGGCGGTGCGCACCGTCTCTGCCGACCCCCGGGCCCGCGTCGACGGGCGGTACGGCCTGGGGACCCAGGACGTGCCGGTCGTGCCGCGGATGCACGAGATGTCCCGGGCCGTCGTGGGCTCGACCGTGACCGCCGCGGAGCTCGTGGCCACCGGCCGGGCGACCCGGTCGTTCGGCGTCGCGGGCGGACTGCACCACGCCCATGCCGGCGCCGCCTCCGGCTTCTGCGTGTACAACGACCTGGCCGTGGCGATCCACAAGCTCGTACACGACCACGGCATGCGGGTCCTGTACATCGACTACGACGCGCACCACGGCGATGGCGTCCAGAGCATCTTCTACGAGGACCCGGACATCCTCACCGTCTCGCTCCACGAGAGCGGACTCTACCTCTTCCCGGCCACCGGCTTCATCGATGAGCTCGGGGAAGGCGACGGTCACGGCTTCTGCGCCAATGTCCCGCTGGAGGCGCAGACCGAGGACGCCTCCTTCCTGGCCGCCTTCGACGCCGTCGTCCCCGAGCTGGCCGCCGCGTACCACCCGGATATCCTGGTCGTGCAGGCCGGATGCGACACCCACGGCCACGACCCGCTGACCCACTTCCGGTGCACCACCCGCCTGGCGGAAGCGCTGATGCAGCGGGTGGTCTCCATCGCCGACGAGCATTGCGGTGGCCGCGTCGTGGCGACCGGCGGCGGCGGGTACGCCATCCGCACCGTCGTGCCCCGGGCCTGGACGCTGGCCTGGACCGCGCTCCAGGGCCGGGAAGCGCCCGACGAGATGCCGGAGTCGTGGGTCGCGGAGGTGCAGCAGGAGAGCGTCCCCCGGGTCCCGAGCCGGCTCCGGGACCCCGACGGCTACGTCGAGCCGTCGGCCCGCAGAGAGGAGGTCGAGCGGGCCAACGAGCTGACGGTGCAGTCGCTCAAGCGACGGCTGATGCCGCTGGTCACGGGCTGGGGGCTCGGGTTCTGATGGATGCGGTCGCCCATGTGGACAAGCTCGGCGAGAGCTTCATCATCCGGCCCTTCCTGCGGGGCGATCGGGCCGCCCTCCGGGACATGTACGATGATTTCGAGCCGAAGCGGGTGGCCCAGGGCCTCCCACCTGCGGAGGAGGGCCAGAGGGCCGCGTGGCTCGGCTCCATCCTGGCCGATGGGCACCACCTCGTCGTGGAGATCGAAGGACGCGTCGTCGGGCACGGGATGCTGCTGCCGATGCGGGATGACGACGCCGAGCTGGCCAACTTCCTCCACCAGGCCACCCGCGACCGCGGCATCGGGACCACGTTGAACCGGGCGCTGCTGGAGCTGGGCCGCTCGCTGGGGATCCGCAGGGTCTGGCTCTCCGTGGAGCCGTTCAATCGCCGGGCGATCCGATCGTACGAGAAGGTCGGATTCCAGCGGCGGCCGATGTCGCCCTGGTCGCCCGAGGTGGAGATGGAAGTCGAGTTGGACGGCGACTAACGCCGCTCCCGAACCGGGGGCCGCGCGATTATCTTACCTCCCATTCGCCGCGCCCTGTCACGCCGCCGCGGCACCTTCGACCCCAGAACCGGAGCACGTCATGGCCGCCGAGAAGAAGGACGCCAGCAAGAAGAAGACGGAGAAGAAGGCGTCGACCGAGAAGAGCGCGAAGAAAGAGCCGGCGAAGAAGAAGACCGCCGCGAAGAAATCGTCCGCGAAAAAGGCTGCCACCAAGAAGTCGTCGGGCAAGAAGGCGGCTGAGAAGAAGACGACTGAGAAGAAGACGGCCGCGAAGAAGACCACGGCCGCGAAGACGACCAAGGCGACGAAATCGTCCTCGGCGAAGGAGACCGAAGCCGGGAAGAAGTCGGCCGGCAAGTCGACAGCGGAGGCGGAGTCCGGCGCGGACGCCGGGCGTCCGATGGGGAAGGCGAAGACGAGGATGACGAAGAACCGCTGAACGAGGGGGTCCCCGTGCAGGGAGCCGCCGTCCCGCTCAGCCCTGGTCGGACACGGCGCCGAACACGCCGGCGGCGGCGTGATCCTCTTCCACTGCCTGGGTCAGCAGCAGGTGCATGATGGAGGACTCGATGGACCGCTCCCTGGACCGGGCGTCGGGCTGCACGGTGAACCGTCCCTCGTCCCACTGCAGCATCTCCCGGAGCGCCGCCTCGCCGCGCGCCCCGTCCCGGACCTGGGCGTGCACGACATCGCCATTCTCGATGTAGATGGCGCCCCGGTCCCGTGCGGTCCGGATGCCCACGCTGGCCGTGCGCGAGTCGTATTTCATCACCTGGAGGAGCCAGGCCAGCGGGAAGTCCTGGATATCGCCCTGGAGCGCGAGCCAGGGCGCATCATCGTCTTCCGTCCGGGATCGGGTCTCCTGCGACCGGACGGTCCTCCGGACGAGCGCGCCCAGTGTGCCCTGCAGCTCGCCATGGCTGACCGCCGGCGGGAAACAGACGTCCGCGCCGTCCTCCAGGAGCTGGACCCGGAGATCCACGCTCCCCGCGTCCACCACGACGAT
>JAWVYT010000347.1:0-3364 GCA_033722595.1 Longimicrobiales bacterium | reverse complement strand
GGGGCTCTCCATGGTGAACAGCAGCCAGTCGCTCATGTCCGGGTCGCGGTGCAGCCAGATGGCGTGGTCCAGTGACGCGACCATGATGTCGTCCCGGCGCCAGGTGATCCCGTGGGGCTGGAGCGCGGCGCCCAGGAGCCCGTAGTCCGAGGCGTAGGCGAGGATGGCCCGGTGGTGGAGCGGGGCCCGGACATCGCCGACCGCGCGGATCCAGAGGTGCCGGACCGGCTCGCGGACCTCCGGGTCGAACGGGTCCACCGGCTGGACCGGCCGGATGTCGAGCGGCCGGTCCTGGGTCAGGACGGGCCGGACGTTCTCCGGGATCCGATCCTCCATCTCCCGGAGCAGATCGAGCTCCGATGGCAGATCCTCGGGCCCCGGGACGTCGGGCATGGAGGCCTGGTGCTCCGGGCCGTCCTCCCGCTCGTGGAAGGAGGCCGACATGTTGAAGATCGCACGGCCGTGCTGGATGGCGGTGACGCGCCGGGTGGTGAAGCTCCCGCCGTCCCGGAGCCGGTCCACGAAGTAGACCACGGGCGCGTCCAGGTCGCCGGGCAGGATGAAGTAGCCGTGCATGCTGTGGATCGGTCGATCGTCGCCCACGGTACGGCTCGCCGCGACCACCGACTGGGCCAGGACCTGGCCGCCGTAGATCCGCCGGGTGCCGATATCCCGGTTCCGACCTCGATAGATGTTGTGCTCCAGGGACTCCAGCTCGAGGATCCCGATCAGGTCCTCGACAGTGTATTCGCTCACGTGCGGTTCCTCAGTCGGGCGGTACGAAAGAGCTGTCCAGCAGCTCGGACGCCAGCGGCATGAAGTCCCGCTCGCTCAGGATCCCCACCAGCTGCTCGTCCTGGACGACCGGGAGGCAGGAGACCTCGTGGTCCCTCATGAGCCGGATGGCCTCGGTCACCGGCGTATCCGGCGGCACCGTGATGGGGTCGCGAGTCATGACCTCGCTCACGGGCACCGGCCCGCCCAGCTCCTGGATCCGGCCGGAGGCCAGGAGCCGCAGCAGCGACCGGTAGGAGATCAGGCCCACGAGACGGAACTCCTCGTCCTCCACCAGGATCTGGCGCGTCTTCTCCCGGTCCATGATGAACGCGGCCAGGTCGACCAGCTCGTCCTCGTGGACCGTGAACAGCTGGGTGGTCATGTACTGGTCCACCGTGGGCCCGGTCGTGCCCAGCCCCTCCTCGATCCGGGCCAGCCGCCACTCGTGGACCGGCCGCCCCGACTGCTGTCGGGAGATCATGGCGGAGGTCAGCGCGGCGCACCGCTCCGGCCGGCTCGCGGCGGCGCGCATGGCCTGCGCGGACTTCTCCAGCCACCGGGTGCCCGTCATGTCCTCGGCCACGCGCCGGTCGATCAGGGTGAGGTACCGTTTCGCCTCCTCCGGGTCCACGCCCAGCGTGGCGAGGCCCTCCTCCGCAAGGGGCAGGAGCGTGTCCCGGATCAGCCGGGGCGCCGAGGCCGTCTCCTGGTCGACCCAGGTGAACCCGGTGTTGAGCCCGCGCCGGGCGGCGGCGAAGAAGTTGGCCTTCACGTCGCCGAACTCCAGCCGCGAGGTCAGGTCCTCGTACCGGTCGGCGGCGCCCACCATCATCCCGAGCCAGAACGCCGAGTTGGCCACCTCGTCCGCGACGGTGGGGCCCGACGGCAGCACCCGGCACTCGATCCGCAGGTGCGGCTTCCCGTCGGTGATGCCGTAGCACGGCCGGTTCCAGCGGTAGATGGTGCTGTTATGCAGCTGGAGACAGCCCAGCTTCGGCACCCCGCCGGCGTCCAGCACCTCGATCGGGTCCTCGTCGGGCTCCTTCGTCATCATCGTCTTGAACCGGACGATGTCCTCCTCGAGCAGCTCCACCACGCCGCGCTCGACCCAGGCGTCGCCGAACCGGACCCGGGGCGTGAGCTCCCGGAGCGACGGCGAGGCCGCACGGGTATCGATGGACTGGCGGAAGACCGCGATCCGGGTCTCGGCCCACAACCGCTTGCCGAAGAGGAACGGCGAGTTGGCCGAGGCGGCCAGCAGCGGCGCCGTGACCAGCTGGGCGGCGTTGTAGAAACGGGCGAACTCGTCGGGCTCCACCTGCACGTGGACCTGATAGCTCGTGTTGCACGCTTCCAGCATGACCGAGTCGTGCTCCACCCGCAGCTCGTCGGTGCCCGTGACGTGGAGCAGCATCCGGCCCTCGGCCAGCGCCATCGTGGCCTCGTTCAGCCGACGGTAGCGGTCCCGTGGCGTCATGTTGTCCAGCGACAGGTCCCGCTGGTTCAGGCACGGCAGGATCCCCGTGAGGACGATGTCGGCGCCGTGCTCGCGGGCCGCGTCCTGCACCCGGCCCACCAGCTCGTCCAGCGCGGCCTGGAGCTCGCTGAACAGGGTGGGGGACACCTCGAACGGCGGGACGTTCACCTCCACGTTGAACCGTGCCAGCTCGGTGGTGAACCGGGCGTCGTCGAGGGTGTCCAGCACGTCCATGGCCACCGGCGCCACCACCCGCCGGTCGTCCACCAGGATCAGCTCCTGCTCCGCTCCGACGCGCCGGACCCCGGTCTCGATCCTGTCCTCCGCCAGGATCCGCTCCAGGGCCTGCACGTCCCGCAGCAGGGCGCGGGTGAAGGCGGGGTCGGGCTGCAGCGTCTCGGCCATGGGGGAGCGTCCGTGGGGTGGGTCCACCCGGATGATGGGGGGACGGCCGCCGACGGGCAACGTCGGGCGACGGCGGGAGATCCCCCCACAGGCGGTCGGGGAGATCTCCCGCTTGATCCGGATTCCCGGCGGGGGTTACCATCGTACGGCCTCTCCCGTACCGCGGACCCGCACCCGAGACCCAGCAGACCATGGCCCACATCCCCGACGGCCTCCTGAGTCCGCCCGTCATCGCGGGCGCAGCAGCGCTGAGCGCCGCCGCCCTGGCGGTCGCGGCTCGCCGGTCCCGCGCCGAGCTGAAGGACCGCCAGGCCCCGCTGCTGGGGGCGGCCACGGCCTTCGTGTTCGCCGCCCAGATGTTCAACTTCCCGCTGGGCGCCGGGGCCAGTGCCCACCTGCTCGGGGGGGTCCTGGTGGCGGCCGTGGTCGGTCCGTGGGCGGCGATGCTGACCCTGTTCTCCGTCCTGCTGGTCCAG
Source organism: Longimicrobiales bacterium (assembly GCA_033722595.1). Lineage (GTDB taxonomy): Bacteria > Gemmatimonadota > Gemmatimonadetes > Longimicrobiales > RSA9 > JAWVYT01. The sequence goes on along the minus strand of JAWVYT010000347.1, from coordinate 229 downwards.
GCGCTGCTCTTCCAGGACGGCGGGATCGCCGCGCTCGGTGCCAACACGTTGAACCTGGCCGTGATCGGGGCCGGGGGCGGATACCTGGTGTACCGGTGGCAGCTGACGCTCACCGGCGTGGGTCCCCGTCGGCGCCTCATCGCCGCCGGCGTCGCGGCGTTCCTCTCCGCGGCCGCGAGCGGGGTGGCCGTCGGCGCGGAGCTCGGGCTCTCGGGCATCGTTCCGCTCC
>JAWVYT010000346.1:0-3392 GCA_033722595.1 Longimicrobiales bacterium | reverse complement strand
GTCGAGGGCCTGTTGCATCTTGGCGTCGGTGTCATCGGCGTAGTGCAACAGGAGCGCCTCGAGCGTCTGGGGCTCCCGGGGGCTCTGCCACTCGTAGCGCCCCTGGTGCGCCGCGACCAGGTGCTCCACGAGCCGGAGGCGGTCCTCGGGGACGTCCACGGCCCGGCCGGCGTCGTGGACCATCTCGAGGCCCAGGAGGATATGGCCCAGCAGCTTGCCCTGCGACGTGTACGGGAACCCCGCCCGGGTCGCGATCTCCTTCGTCTTGCCGATGTCGTGCAGGAGCGCGCCGGTGATCAGCAGGTCCCGGTCGATGATCGGGCCGTAGTGGGCGGCGAACGCGTCGCACAGCTTGGTGATGGACAGCGTGTGCTCCAGCAGCCCGCCCACGTAGGCGTGGTGGTGCCTGGACGCGGCGGGCGCCTGCCGGAACCACTGGCCCGTCTCGGTCTTCGGGCCCAGCAGGCGGCGGAGCAGCTTCCGCAGCGGCTTGTCCTTCACGGACGCCATGAAGTCGGTGAGCTCGGCCTCCATCTCCATGGGGTCCCGCGGGGAGCGGGGCATGAACAGGCCCAGCTCGTCCGGCTCGACCCGGACCGGCTCCAGATGGTCGATGTTGATCTGCGGCTGGTCCTGGAAGTACTCGACCCGGCCCCGGACGCCCACGTACTCCCCGGCCTCGGCCGCCTCGGCGTAGCGCTCGGCGCTCTCCCAGACACGGCCCTCGACCTTCCCGTGGAGGTCGCTCAGCTCCAGCCGCAGGTAGGGCTTCCCCTGCTTGGTGGTGGCCAGCGAGGCGCTGACGACGGTGTAGCAGGCGACGATCCGGGTCCCGTCCTCCTGCTCCGCGGCCGCCGGCCACGGGACCTCCGCGCCGGCCAGGAACTCCCGGAGCGGGGCGGGATCGCCGGTGCCGGTCGGCGACCCGGTCGCCTCCGGTCCCTCGGGGCCCGACCCGCCGCCGGAGGCCGGCAGCCCGGGGCCCCGACCGCCTTCGTCAGCCATGCTTCCGGGCCCGCTCCCGGGCGAAGGCCACGCCCTGCTCCGCCGTCCAGACCACGCGGCCGCCCACTAGGGTCATCCGGTTCCGACCCTTCAGGCTCCGGCCGGCGAACGGCGTGTTCCGGCTCTTGGAGGTGAATCCGGCGGGGTCCACCGTCCACTCGGCCTCCGGGTCGAATACGGTGACGTCGGCCGGCGCCCCCTCCTGGAGCGTGCCGCCGGGCAGGTTGAACGCCCGGGCGGGCGCCGTGCTCATCCGCTCCACGAGCTCCGGCAGCGTGAGGACGTCGCCCTCGACCAGCTCGGTCACGGCCAGACCGAGCGCGGTCTCGAGCCCGACCAGCCCGAACGGCGCGTCCTCGAACGCCTGCTCCTTCTCGTCGTAGTGGTGGGGCGCATGGTCGGTGGCGATGCAGTCCAGCGTGCCGTCGCGGACGCCCTCGCGGACGGCCTCCCGGTCGTCGGCCGTTCGGAGCGGCGGGTTCACCTTGGCCTCCGTCCGGTAGCCGAGGACCGCCTCGTCGGTCAGGGTGAAATGGTGCGGCGTCGCCTCGGCGGTGACGTGGACGCCGCGGGCCTTCGCCCGCCGGATCATCTCCACGCCCGTCCGCGTCGAGACGTGCTGGATGTGGATGTGCCCGCCCGTCAGCTCGCCCAGGAAGAGGTCCCGGGCGATCATGACCTCCTCGGCGGCGCTCGGCGCCCCCGTGATCCCGAGGCGCGTGGAGATCACGCCCTCGTTCATGGCGCCGCCCCGGGACAGCGTGGGGTCCTCGCAGTGGTCGGCGACGGGGATCCCGAACGTCGTGGAGTACTCCAGCGCCAGCCGCATGAGGCCGCTGTCGCGGACGGGCAGCCCGTCGTCGGTGATGCCGACGGCACCGGCGTCCACCATCTCGCCGACCAGCGTGAGACGCTCGCCCTCCTGCCGGACGGAGATGGCGCCCACGGGGTAGACACGGGCGGCGCCCGCCCGGAGGCCCTGGGCCAGGACGAACCCTACGGCCGCCGGGTCGTCGATGGGCGGGTCGGTGTTGGGCATGGCGCAGATGGACGTGAACCCGCCCACGGCCGCCGCCCAGGCGCCCGTCGCGATGGTCTCCTTGTGCTCGCCGCCGGGCTCCCGGAGGTGGACGTGGACGTCCACCAGGCCGGGGGCCACGACGAGCCCGGCGACGTCGCGGACGTCCGCACCGTCCGGCGCGTCCAGGTCGCTCCCGACCCCGGCGACCCGACCCTCGGCCAGGAGCACGTCCAGCGCCTCGTCGAGCCCCTGCGACGGGTCCACGACCCGGCCGCCCCTGAGCAGCACCGCCCGCTCAGTCATGGCGATCCCCCTTGGCGGCCTCCGCCTTCTCGGGCGCGCCCCCGGCCAGCAGATAGAGCACGGCCATCCGGACGGCCACGCCGTTCGTGACCTGGTTCAGGATCACGGAGTGGTCGCCATCGGCCACATCGCTGTCGATCTCGACGCCCCGGTTCATGGGGCCCGGGTGCAGGATCAGCAGGTCCCGGGGCGCGGCGTCGACCCGCTCCCGGGTCACGCCGAACACGCGGTTGTACTCCCGCAGGCTCGGCACGTAGCCCGCCTCCATCCGCTCGAGCTGGAGCCGGAGCACGTTCAGCGCGTCGGCCCACCCGATGGCGTCCTCGATCCGGTCGAACACGGTGACGCCCAGCTCCTCGATCCCCATGGGCACCAGCGTCCGGGGCCCGCAGACGGCCACCTCCGCGCCCAGCGCCCGGAGCCCGTAGATGTTCGAGCGGGCGACCCGGGAGTGCCGGATGTCGCCGACGATGCAGATCTTCTTCCCCTCGATCGCGCCCAGGTGGTCGCGGATCGTCAGCATGTCCAGCAATCCCTGCGTCGGGTGCTCGTGTCGCCCATCGCCCGCGTTCACCACGTTCGACGGGATCCGCTCGGCCAGGAACAGCGCGGCGCCGCTCGATGGGTGGCGCATGACCACCATGTCGATCTTCATGGCCTCGAGGTTCCGGGCCGTGTCCACCAGCGTCTCGCCCTTCACCACGCTCGACCCGCTGCTGGAGATGTTCACCGTGTCGGCGCTGAGCCGCTTCTCGGCGAACTCGAAGCTGACCCGGGTGCGGGTGCTCGGCTCGAAGAAGAGGTTGACGATGGTCATCCCTCTCAGCACCGGCACCTTCTTGATCTTCCGCTCGCTGATCTCCTTGAACGGCTCGGCCGTGTCCAGGATCGCCGTGATCTGCTCCCGGGAGAGCCCTTCCAGCCCCACCAGGTCCTTGCCCAGGTCCGTGGCCTCGGGCATCACTCGCCTCCCGGCCCGAACTCGACGGCGAGCCGGTCGTCCAGCTCCGGCACCAGCACCTCGACCCGCGTGCCCTCGGGGACGTCCAGGTGCCGGCCCACG
>JAWVYT010000345.1:0-3404 GCA_033722595.1 Longimicrobiales bacterium | reverse complement strand
TAGCCCGGCGTCCCGCAGGGCCCGCTCCTCCGTCGAGAGGACGGTGGCCGGGCGCACGTCCCCGTCCAGTGCGCTCACGACCCGTCCGTGGATCGTGGTGGCGGCCTGCCCCGCCAGCTGCTGGTAGGTGATGGCGGCGACCAGCGACGCGAACGGCTCGCCCCGGGGCGGCCGCAGCCGGACGGGTCCGACCGTCTCGACGAGGGGCCCGAACGACGGATCGGCGCGGAGCCGCTCCGTGGCCTCCGGCCAGACCGTCTCGAGATCGGTCACTCGTCCTTGATCATCACCAGCATCATCTTGAACGGCACGTCGGCGTCCAGGGCGTGTGGGACCCCCGCCGGCAGGGTGAGGGTCTCTCCGGTCCCCACGTGGAAGACCGCGCCCCCCACCCGGATCCGGGCCTCGCCGTCGAGGACGACCACCATGGCGTCGTACGGCGACGTATGCTCGGTGAGTCCCTCCCCCTCCGCGAACGCGAAAAGTGTTACATTGCCGCGCCGGCCGCCCAGCACCTTCCGGCTCACCACGGAGCCGGGCTGGTAGGCGACCATCCCGGACAGGCTCTGGACCTCGGGCTCCGTCATCTACAGCTCCACTGCGTCCGGTTCCAGGTCCAGCCACGCCAGCGCCTCGGACACGTCCCGACAGACGCGTACGTTCTCCGGGCCCTGCTCGGCGAAGACCTCGTACATCCGACCGATCCCGTACGACTTGTCCCGCGGCGCGATGATGGCGGTCCGGAACCCGATGTCGCTGCCGGCGTACCGCTCCTCGGTCAGCTCTTCGACGCGGCGGAGCGCCTGCGCCGAAAGGTCGAGATCGTCCACACCCCGCAGGTCCGCCAGCTCGTTGGTGCCGAGCTCGTACGCGTCGTCAGCGAACATCGACCGGTAGAGCTCGACGAACTCGTCGTCGGTGACGCGGCCGGAGAAATGTGTCACCACCAGACGCAGGTCCGGGTAAATCACATACGTGATAGGCATTCGGCCAGGGGCTTGACCTCGGTTGTCGGGTGAGGGGGCAATATCCGTACAACGCCCCGGAAGGTCAAACGGCCGGGCCGCCTACGGCTCCAGCGACCACTCATCGTCCCGGAGCCGGAGCGTCGCGTCGCTCGGGCACCCTTCCAGCGCTTCGCACCCCTCCCATACGATCTTCCGGAAGCGGACGGTGGTGCTGTCGACCCAGCGGGCGTCCACCGCGCCCCACGCAGGCTCCCGCGCCCATTCGAGGACGAGACCGTCCGGTCGAACCCGCCAGACCTGCAGCAGATTCGGCGAGTAGCCCGCCACACCGGCGTCTGAGGCCACGACCACCCGGCCACGGTTCGGGGATACCACGGGCCACGACGCCACCGTGGTCACCCGGCCGGACGAGCCGTCCACCAGGCGGTACTCGCCGCCCTCGTAGAAGTGGACGCTGACCACGTGCTGGTCGATCGCCGACAGGTAGCCGGCGTACGCGAACTTCACGGTCGCGGCCGCCGTCCCCCGGTCCACGAACGTGCGCTCCCCACCGTCGGGCCGCTCGATCGTCAGCGTATCGCCCGACCGGGCGGCCGCGTCATGGTCGGCGAGGCGGCGCGGCTCCACGAGCGTCGCGCACTCGTACGCGTTGGCCACGCCATCGCACAGGTCCGCCTGCCCGGGCGGCTCGGGGGCCCGGGGCCGCTCCTCGGGCGGGTCCTCCGGAGGCGAGCTGCAGCCGGCGAGGAGGAGGGTGAGAGCGACGGCGGTGGGTCGTCGCATGTGCTACTCCCCGAACTTCGAGACGATCCGGCGAACCGTGCCCAGCGTCCGCATGGTCTGCTCCGGGCCCAGCGCCGCCTCCAGGTCAGCGGGCCGGATCCCGGAATCCTTGAGCCCGCCCCTCCGGAACCAGAGCACCGCGCGGCCGAGCGGCCGGAACCGGTCGTCGGGCCCCTCCAGGGCAGAGAGCGCCGCGGCCTCCTCCCCGTCGACCGGCCGTCTGGTGAAGATGACGTGGACCTTGAACCCGTCGCCCGGGGCCTTCGTCGCCTCGCTCGCGACCAGGTCGGCGAGCTCGGCGAGCGTCCGCACGTGGGTGTCCACCGGGTAGCCCAGCGCGTCCGCGAGGCGGCTCTCGATCTCCGGCTCGACGGCCGACGGTTCCCGGTCCAGATCGAGCACGACGTTCCCGCTGGCCTGGTACGGTGTGGCCCCCGCGAACCCGGCGCGCTCGAAGTGCGCGCGCAGCTCGTCATTGGTGATCCGGCGGCGCCCGAGGTTCATCCCTCTCAGGAACGCGACGGCTCTCATGATTGCGGGGAGTGCTGACGGGTGTCCATGCCCCCAAGGTGAGGACCGACGCCGCGCGGTTCAACGGCAACGTGTCCGGGCCCTGTCCCGTCAGCCCATCGCGCGACCGGGGCAGACGGCCGCGAGGGGGTCGACTGGCGCACCCCTGCTCCCGGGCCTACCGTACGGCGGACCTCCTCCTGCCCACGCCCACTGCCCATGAACGACCAGTTCCAGCTGCCGCGAGCCCATCAGGACGAGGAGAGCCCCACGGGGAAGCGGCTCGCCATCCTTTCGCTGGCGGCCGTGGGCATCGTCTACGGCGACATCGGGACCTCGCCGATCTACGCGCTCCGGGAGAGCTTCCACCACCAGTACGGGATCGAGGCCGTGGAGGCGAACGTCCTGGGCGTGCTGTCGCTCATCTTCTGGGCACTGATCCTGGTCATATCCGTGAAGTACCTGGGGTTCATCCTCCGGGCGGACAACCGGGGCGAGGGCGGAATCATCGCGCTGACGGCGCTGGTCTCCCCGCCGGGCGCCGAGCCGCAGGGTCGTCGGCGGAAGGTGATGGGACTCGTGGGCCTGTTCGGTGCCGCGCTCCTCTACGGCGACTCCATGATCACGCCGGCGATCTCGGTCCTCTCGGCCATCGAGGGGCTGGAGGTCGCGACGCCCGCGTTCCAGCCGTACGTGATCCCCATCACCATCGGGATCCTCCTGGGGCTGTTCGCCTTCCAGAGCCGGGGCACCCAGGGCGTAGGCTCGGTGTTCGGGCCCGTGACCATGGTGTGGTTCCTGACGCTGGCCACGCTCGGCGTGGCCCACGTGATCGGGAACCCGTCGGTGTTCCGGGCCATGAACCCGTACCATGGAGTGGCGTTCTTCCTGGAGAACGGGTTCCAGGGGTTCATGGTCCTGGGCTCGGTCTTCCTGGTGGTGACGGGGGGCGAGGCGCTGTACGCGGACCTCGGCCACTTCGGGACCCGTCCGATCCGGCTCACCTGGTTCGGGCTCGTGCTGCCGGCGCTGCTGCTGAACTACTTCGGCCAGGGCGCCATGGTGCTGGCCGACCCGTCGCTCATCGAGCAGCCGTTCTTCAGCATGGCGCCCGGGTGGGGGCTGATCCCGCTGGTCATCCTG
>JAWVYT010000344.1:0-3412 GCA_033722595.1 Longimicrobiales bacterium | reverse complement strand
TTGCCCGAAAGGTCGAACGGTGCGCAGTTCGAGCTGACGTTCAGCGTGGGGAGCCCCGGCGGCGGGTTCTGGGCGATGGCCCAGAAGTACGCGCCCGGCTGGAGCGCCGGCGCCACGATCATCGGGTCGGCCGCGCCGATCAGGATCGCGTCCTGCGGACCGGCGGTGGTGATCCCGGCGACGATCTCGTCGTACTCCGCCTCGAAGGTGGCCACGGGGGTGAGGGCCGACGGGTCGCCCGAGAGCGTGGCGCCGAGCGCGTCGTTGTTGCCGATCCAGACCGAGACCAGCGTGGGCTCGGCATCCTGCATCGCACCGATCTGGGTGCGGCCGCCGAGGATCAGCGTGTTCAGCAGGGTTCCGGTGCCCAGCGGGTCACTGATATCGCCGGTGTTGGCGCCCGGCACGGCGAGGTTCTGGACCGGATTCGGCGCGTCGAAGGTCCGTAGGTTGCACGAGACCGTGTCGATCCGGGTGGACGTCAGCGGTCCGACCAGTGGCGGTGGGCACCCGGGCATGGCCAATTCGGGGATCCCGAACGGCGCGTTCGCCTTGGCGGCCAGCAGCACGGGGTACGCGTCAGCCTGCAGCTGCAAGTTGACCCCCCCGGACTGGAAGCCGGTGGTGACGGAGTTGCCCAGCGCGACGTAGCGCTTGAAGAGCTCGCCGCCGGCCGGTTCGATGATGACGGCCTCGTCGTGATCGAGACAGGCCGTGAGGCCCGCGGCCAGCACCGCCATCAGTGCGACGGTGAGCGGGGCGCGGGAGCGATGGTTCCGTGTCGTCATGGTTCTGTCCTCCCTCAGCGCTCGTCACCGAAGACGTACGACAGCGTGAGCCCCACGAGGTGGGCCGTCGTGCTGTATACGCCGACGTTCAGGTCGTTGATGATCGCGTCCGGGTCCGTGTAGTCGCGCCCCGGAAGGGCGGAGCGGACCCGGCCCCGCCGGTCCGCCTGGTTGACGAAGTTGTAGTACAGGTCGGCCTGGATCGGGCCCATGCGATAGCCGAAGCCGACGGTGTAGAGCTGCCGCTCGGCCTCCGGGAGGATCGGCGTGACCGTCTGGTCGGGCGAGGCCGCCGTGTTGTAGATGAACCCGGCCCGCCCTTCGAGCATGGGCGAGAGGGCGTAGGTCAGCCCCGACCGGAGCGTGTGGGTATCGTTGTAGCTCAGGGTCAGCGCCAGCTCCGGCGCAGCCCCTGAGAAGGTCGCCACGAGCTCGTCGAACGTGCTCCAGCCGGTCCACTGGTAGTCGAAGGCCAGGCCGAGGGCGTCGGTGGCCTCGTATCGGAAGCCGATCACCGCCTGGGGCGGGAACGTCAGCGACGCCTCCGCATCCTGGTCGGCCAGCGCGCCGCCGGCCTCGAACTGGGGCGCCACCAGGCTGTCCATGGGCGTGGGGCCGCCCAGGCTCGGCGGGAGCGCCAGGATGATGTCCGGGTTCGAGATCATCTCGAAGTCCGCCGTGCCCGTGAGATCGACCGTGACGGGGAGCATGTAGCGCGCTCCCAGTGCCAGCCGATCGGTGACCTGATAGTAGACGGCGAGCTGGCCGCCGATGCCCATCCCGCTCCCCTCCAGGACCGCGCTCGCGAAATCGGTCTCGAGGGGCACACCGAGGCTCGCCAGCGTCAGGTTCTCCACCGGCGCGTCCAGGTTCCGGTTGATCTCGATCCCGCCCGAGACCAGCTGGACCCCGCCGCCGACCGCCAGCTTCCCTGGGACCACCTCGTACGCCAGCGTCGGCTGCACGTAGATGCCCCGGAGCTGCGTCTTCCAGGAGATGAAGCGACCCTCGAAGCTCTCCGGCCACTCGATCCCGAGCCCGTACGGGGCCCAGAGTCCGATCCCGGCCGCCAGCCGCTTCTCGGCGCCGAACCGGAACGCCGCGTACGCCTGAGGCACGACCGGCACCGCGACCTCGCGGTCGACCACCGTGCCCGTCGTGTCGTAGGTGAAGCTGCCGAAGTTGTAGACCGCCGTGAAGCCGGCGGACGCCGACGCGGGCAGCATCGAGATCAGCGCCGGGTTGTAGTAGACGCTCGAGGCATCCGCGCACGGCGAGGCCACCGCCGCCCCGGCCTTCGCGCTCACGCAACCGCTCTGGTTGTAGACACTCGAGCCCTGACCGGCGGCGGGCGCGGCGAGCGCACCCAGCAGCAGGGCGAAACCCACGGGTCGCAGGGTTCGTCGACCCATTCCAACCTCCTGGCTGTTCTTGTGGCTAGTCGAGGGAGGGGTTCCTATTCCACGGAAAGGTTTGGTGTCAGGCCCGGTACGGCAAGGGCGGGGTCCGGGCCTACCGCCCCGTGCCGACGCGGTCTATCATCACCGCGATGCGAACACGACCGATCGTCCTGCTACTCGCCGCCCTGGGCTCGATCCCGGCGGCCGGCTGCGCACCCGAGTCCGATCCCCGGAACACTGGGGCGCCGGTCGTGGTCGCGACCCTGCCGCCGATCGCCGACCTGGCCCAGGCCGTGGGTGGGGAGGCCGTCCGGGTCCGGACCCTGCTGCCCCCGGGCGCCCACCCCGACAGCTACGAGACGACGCCCCGGACCGCCCAGACCCTGGCGGAGGCCGCCCTCGTGATCCGTGTCGGCGCCGCCGCCGACGCCTGGCTCGGCACCGTCGACGACGTCCCCGAGCTCGTGCTCACCGAGGGGATGCGACTCTACGGCCGCCACGGGACCGGGGAGGCCGGCAATGCCGCCGCGGGGGCGGGAGCCGTTGTCGAAGCGACCCCTGAGGCGCTGGACGCCGCGCACGGGACAGGCAATCCCCACGTATGGCTCGATCCCATCCGGGTCCGGGACGTCCTGCTGCCCCGGATCGCCGAAGCGCTGGCGGAGGTGGTCCCGGAGGCGGCGCCGGGCATCCGGAGCCGGGCGTCCGCGTACGCGGATTCACTCACGGTCCTCGACGCAGAGATCCGTGCCACGCTTCGCGACATCGACGGGCGTCGGTTCGTCGCCGCCCACCCCGCTTGGGTCTACTTCGCCGAGCGGTACGGCCTGCAGCAGGTCGGCGCCGTCCACCGCTCGCCCGGCACCGAGCTCGGCTCCCGGGAGCTGGCCCGCCTGGTCGAGGAGACCCGGACCGCCGGTGTGAGAGCCGTGATCGCCGAGCCCCAGCTGGGCCGAGCGGGCGTCGACGCCCTGGCCGATGAGCTCGGCGTGCCCGTCGTCATTGCCGACGCCGTCGGCGGGGCCGGCCTCGAGGGACGCGAAGATTACCTGTCGCTGATGCGTTTCAACGCCCGGGCCTTTGCTCGGGCGTTGGGCGGGGCGGAGGGCCGACGGTGACGGATCACGACCGCCCGGATGGCCACCGACCGGATGGCCACCGTCCCGACGGCCACCGCCCAGATGGCCAACGACCGGATGGCCACCACCCGGATGCACGCCGCCC
>JAWVYT010000343.1:0-3425 GCA_033722595.1 Longimicrobiales bacterium | reverse complement strand
TCAAGGAGATCCAGGAGAAGTACAAGGAGCGGCCGGAGCAGCTGCAGAAGGAGATGATGCGGCTGTACAAGGAGGAGGGGTTCAACCCGCTGGGCGGGTGTCTCCCGATGCTCATCCCCTGGCCGGTGCTGATCACGCTGTTCTTCGTCTTCCAGAATACGATCGAGTTCCGGGGCGTGGAGTTCCTCTGGCTGCCGGACCTTTCACGGCCCGACCCGTTCTACATCCTGCCGGTGGTGCTGGGCCTCTCGCTCTTCGCGCTCCAGTTCATGAACGTTCGGGCCACGGGATCGGACAACCCGCAGCAGAAGATGCTGATGTGGTTCATGCCGATCATGATGACCGTGATCTTCCTGAACTTCGCATCGGGGTTGAACCTCTACTATGCGGCTTCGAACGTCGCGTCGCTCCCCCAGCAGATCCAGATCATCGGGGAGCGGAAGCGCGCGAAGGCGAAAATCGACGCGAAGAAGGAGGACGGGGACGGGAACGGCGGAAAGGGCGGGAAGGGCGGATAGCGTACACCGGGGTCAGGCCCCGTGCGGTCACCGGATGATCTGGAAGTCCTCCGGCAGGCTGCCGTTCCCGGGCTCCTCTCGTTCCAACTCGCGCACGCGCGCGGAGACCGGACCCTGACGCAGCTTCTCCTCGAAGGTGGACAGGTCGTCCTCATCGCCTGCGGCTTCGATCTCCACACTGCCATCCCGCGCGTTCCGGACGGTTCCTCGTAAGTTCAAGGCAGAAGCAGTTTTACGGGTCCACCAGCGGAACCCTACACCCTGTACGTTGCCAGTGATCCGGTAGGCCCTTCGGTCGGTCATGGCGTGTCGGTCTCCAGCGTTCGAAGTCGGTTCAGGAAAGCGGCCAGCTCGAAGCGGCGGAAGGCGGCCAGTTCACCGATCCCGTACGGATGGACCGCGATCAGGCCGTGCTCCGCGACGTCCGCCATCAACTGTTCCACCGCATCGGCCATTCCGCGGCTGCCGTCGAGGGCCTCGCCGCGGGCCCAGATCAGTGCGTTGGCGATCGCCCGGGTCTGGGCGGCTTCCACCATCTGCTCCACAGCGGCCAGCTCCACCGTCTGCGTTCCGAAGCTGACCCGGTCGCGGCTCCGGATCTTGATCGATACGCTGCGCCGCCCCCGGCGGGCATCGATGGAGGACGGGTCCGGAAAGCGCTCGGAAAGAGGAGTCCAGGGGCCGCCCTCGTCCGAGCGAGCGGTGGGCACGGCGGCGGCCACGTCCCGCGCGTCCTCCGTGACCTCGGAGGGCACGTACTCCTTCATCGCGATGACCGTGTCCGCGACATCGAAGTAGTCCCCCGACCCGCCGATCACCGCAATGGTGGAAACACCGAGCTCCTCGAACAGCTGGCCAGCCCGGTCGATGAACGGGGTGATGGGCTCGTGCTCCGAGGCGATCAGCCGCTGCATGCGACCGTCGCGGATCATGAAGTTCGTCGCCGAAGTGTCCTCGTCGAGCAGGAGGGCCCGAGCCCCGACCTCCAGCGCCTCCACGATGGCGGCCGCCTGGGACGTGGAGCCGCTCGCGTTCTCCGTCCTGAACCGCCGCGTGTCCCCTCCGCCAGGAAGCTGCCCGATGAAGTTGGAGATGTCGGTGCCCGCGACCGAACGGCCGTCCTCCGCCCGGACCTTTACCGCGTCGGCGACCGTGACCACACGCTCCCGTCCGTCGCCCGGGATATGGTCGTAGACGCCCCGCTCGAGGGCCCTCAGCAGCGTGGACTTCCCGTGGTAGCCGCCCCCCACGATCAGCGTCATCCCCTCCGGCACCCCCATCCCCGATAGGGCACCGGCGTTCGGGGCCTCCAGCGTCACCCGGAGCGAGTCCGGCGACCGGAAGGGCACCACGGCGTCGCCCTCCATGGGGCGATCATCTACCCCGGACCGGCGGGGGAGACGCGCCCCATCCGCCACGAAAGCGACCAGGCCACGCTCGCGGAGCTGTGCCCGCAGTCGCACGGCATCCTCCACCGTCTCCACGTGCCGTCGCAGCGCCTCGGCATCCAGCGACGGGTACAAGAGCGCGGCCTCGAGGGCGTCCACGAGGCGGGCCCCCACCAGCTCCGCGGCCGCCCGACCGAGCACCCGGCGCCCTTTCGCCGGCAGCCCTACCCGGAACCGGGCCTCCACCCCTCCATCTTCGTGCACCGCCACGCTCGTCCGCTCCAGGACCTGCTGGCCCGGGCGGAGGACCCGCAGCTCCCCCGATTTCCCCGACCCCGGAGAGCCGGAGGCGGCGCTCAGGGTCTCGTGGAGCACACGGTTCACGAAGTCGGCCGTCGCCCGCCGCCGCTCCGGCGCGCTGTGGGCCCACTCCGGGAACGCCGCCGTCTCGGCCCCGACCTCCGCCCGGAACCGGCTCGGGGTCGCGTACGGGTCGCCCTGGACGTGCTCGACCCGGAGCCGGAACCGCCCGGCGTCGTAGCCGCCCTTGATCCGCTTGTACGCCCCGTACCCCTTCCCGTCCAGCGCCCGGAGCTGCTCGAGGAGCCTGTCGAGTTCGTTCATGGTCCGTGTTTCACGTGAAACATTGGTCATGGGGAGGAGGTTCTTCGTCCCTGCCCTCTACCCGGCGAAAACCATGCGCGCGGGATTCAGGAGACTAGAGACTAGAGACTAGAGACTAGAGACCGAAGTCAGATGTCGGGGGCAGCGGGAGGCTCGAGTGCCAGAGGTTGGAGTCGCCGTCCTTCCGGATGTTTCACGTGAAACGCCCCACAGGGGTCCGAACGAATGGGTTTCCAGTCCTCGCACACACGCGTATATTCACCGGCGCGAGTCTCGGCTGCTCTCCCACTCGAACCCAAGCTCGAATGTCACGGGTCATCGCCATCGCGAATCAGAAGGGCGGCGTCGGCAAGACGACCACCGCCATCAACCTCGGCGCGTGCCTCGCCGTGGCCGAGAAGAAGACGCTGATCATCGACGTGGATCCCCAGGGGAACGCCACCAGCGGGATCGGGATCGAGCGGGGCGAGCTCGAGCAGTCGGTCTACGACGTGCTGGTCGAGGGGGCACCGGTCCCCGAGGTGGCCCGTCGGGAGACCCACTTCCCGTACCTCGACGTGGTGCCCTCGACCCGGGATCTGGTGGGCGCCGAGGTGGAGCTGGTCAACATGGAGGGGCGAGAGCTGGTGCTCCGGCGGCAGCTGGAGGACGTCCGGGAGGACTACGACTACGTCCTGGTGGACTGTCCGCCGTCGCTGGGGCTGCTGACGCTGAATACGATGGCGGCGGCGGACTCCGTGCTGATCCCGATCCAGTGTGAGTTCTACGCGCTCGAGGGGCTCTCCCAGCTCCTCAACACGGTCCGGCTCGTCCAGCGTAACCTCAACCAGCACTTGGAGATAGACGGGGTCCTGCTGACGATGTTCGATCAGCGGCTGAACCTGTCCCGCCAGGT
>JAWVYT010000342.1:0-3437 GCA_033722595.1 Longimicrobiales bacterium | reverse complement strand
GGCCGGTCGCCGGGGCGGGCGATCTCCACGATCTCCCAGACCCTGCGCCGAATCGCTGCTATGGGCATGTCCGATCTCCCCGGGGATGGAACGACCTGATGCGTGCCGCAGACCAGAATGCCGGCCGGTGCAGTGCGGGGCAACGGGGCGGGGTCCCGCGGGCCGGGGCATCGTCGTGCGCGTCGGGGGGCGGCCGCCCCGGGGCGGGCCGGGGCTCCGCCGGCCGCGGGTGTCGACCGCCGGGCCGGCGCGATACGTTGGGCTCATGACGACGTCACGACCCTCCGGCCTCCTCCTCGACCTGGACGGCACCGTCTACCAGGACGACGAGCCCGTCCCCGGCGCCGTGACCGCGATCGCCGAACTGCGGGACGGCGGCCTTCCGCTTCGGTTCGTCACCAACACGACCCGGGTCGCCCGGGGCACGATCGCCGGCTGGCTGGAGGGGTTCGGGATCCCGGCGGACGCGGACGACATCTTCACGCCGCCTTTCGTGGCGATGGACTGGCTGCGTGAGCGGGAGCTGCGGCGGGTTGCCGTTCTGCTCCCGGAGGACTCGCAGGACGCGTTCTCCGGCTTCGAACTGGCGGAGCCGGGCGGGGACGCCCCGGAGGCCGTGGTCATCGGCGACCTGGGCGAGGGCTGGACGTTCGAGGTCCTGAACCGGGCCTTCCGCTGGCTGCTGGACGGGGCTGCGTTCCTTGCGCTGCACCGGAACCGCTACTGGCGGACGGGTGGGGAGCTGGTGCTCGACGCGGGCGCGTTCGTGGCGGCGCTGGAGTACGCGACGGGCCGGGAGGCGACCGTCGTCGGCAAGCCGAGCCGGCCGATGTTCGCGGCGGCGGCCCGGTCCATGGGGCTCTCGCTCGAGGAGGTGGCCATGGTGGGCGACGACCTCGAGGCGGATATCGGCGGCTCGCAGGCGCTGGGCTGCACGGCCTTCATGGTCCGGACGGGCAAGTTCCGGGCGGAGGAGCTCGCCGAGTCGGCGGTCGAGCCCGACCGGGTGATCGACTCGGTGGCCGAGCTCCCGGCGGTCGTGTTGGGCTGACCCCTCCCGTGGCCGCCCGCTACGGTGGCGGCCCTGGCGCGCCCCGCTCAGCGGCCGGTCGACGACCCTCCCGCCTCGCCGTCCGGACACCAGTACGCCTCGCCGTCGAACTCGGTGTCGCCGCCGGAGTCGAAGACGGATGCGCTGGGCCGGGAGCTGCCGTACGCCTGCTGCACCATGACGAGGTTGGCGCCGAGCTTGCCGGCCTCCTTGCGGAACTTCTTCATCACATCGTTCTCGTCGGCCAACTCCGTGCTGGCGGACGCGAGGAGGTACGCGATGCGCTCGCACCCCTCGGGGATGTCGTCGTCATCGAAGACGACCCGGACGTCCTCCTGCGGCACGGGATGGCTCGAGCGGTCCACGAGCACGTCCCTGCTCATGTGGACGCAGCCGGAGGCCGCGAGCGCCAGGATCAGAAGCTTTCTCATACTGCACTCCTCCCTCGTACGGTGCTGCCGGGGAAGGTGGCGGGAGGGGGTCCCGGGGAGGCGCTACCCTCCGAACGCTAGGTGGATCCCGGGGCCCCCGCAAGCCATTCGACCGGATCGAGGCGGTTGAGTCTGGACGGCGCTGCACGACCGGGCCTTCCGGAGCGAGGCCGAGGCCCTGAGCTGGCGGACGGAGCCGCAGGGCGACACGGGCTGAGCAGCGGTCCGGGCCGCGCGCTCCCGGGGACGGGATCTCGCCCGCGCCTTGCCGAAGCGCCCCTCGGGCCCCACGATGCAGGTGTTGCCTGCGACCCAACTATCTCCGGAGACACACGATGGCCATCAACATTCGCGTGACGCTGCGCTACGTCGAGATCCTGGACAGCAAGGATACCGACGGCGTGGGCGAGTTCGTCTTCCACTTCAAGGGCGCGGTACCGGAGCAGGACGAGGAGCAGGAGCTCCGGATCCCCGACTCGGGCCACATGTCCATCTCCGATCACCCGTCGATGCGGAAGGTCACCATGAACAAGGTGTTCTTCGAGGGCGCGGTGGAGGAGGGCCAGACGCTGGTGGTGGAGGCGAAGGGCCACGAGGAGGACCGGATCTCCGCCAACGATCAGCTCGCCGAATACCGCCGGGAGTTCACCGGCGACCCGTCGAGCTGGGTCGGCGAGTACTCCCCCTGGGATGAAGGCTCCGCCGATACCCGGGACCCCGAGCAGCTCGGGGACTGGCGGATCGCCTACAGCATCGAAGCCGTCTGAGCTTCCGGTATGACGGGAGCCGGCGTCCGCCCTGGGCGGAGACGCCGGGGCCCGGACAGGAATCGGTCTGGGACTATCCGCGGCCGCCGCGGATCGAGGATGTCGGCGTCGAGCTCCGAGTGGAGCACGGCGGCGAGGTGATCGCCCGCACCGCACGGGGGCGCCGCGTCCTGGAGACCGCGGGGGCCCCGGTCTATTACTTCCCGCCCGAGGACGTCCGGCTGGACCTCCTGGAGGAGTCCGGCCGGACGTCGTTCTGCGAGTGGAAGGGCCGGGCGCGGTACTGGTCCCTGGTCACGGGCGACGAGCGGGTACCGGACGTCGCATGGACCTACCCGGACCCCGTCCCGGCCTTCCGGTCCATCGCCGGGTGGCTGGCCTTCTACGTTGGGAAGGTCGATACCGCCCGGGTCGGAGGCGTGCGGGTGGAGCCCCAGCCCGGGGGCTTCTACGGCGGCTGGGTCACCCCGGACATCGTCGGTCCGATCAAGGGCGAGCCGGGCAGCGCCGGCTGGTAGCGGGAGGGTTCGTCCCGCGGCGGGATCCCGCGAACCGGCCGTCCGCGCCCCGGAGCCGTCAGCGGCCAGGGCCGGCGTCTGACATCGCGCCCGCTATCCGGCTTCGCGCGGGCGGCTCCGCCATCGGGCGAGGGCGGCGCCGAGCCCGGCGCCCGCGGCGGACAGCGCAGCGGGCACCGCGATGAGGACGCCCGGGCCGAGCGACGGGTCGGCGGCCGTGATGAGACCGATCACCGCCACCAGTGCGGGGACCCACCCCAGGAGCAGGGCGCCGAGCCACGCCCGGCCCTCGGGGTGGGAGAGGCCGAAGACGAAGCCGGCGAGGGCGAAGAGGAGTGCGGCGGGCACGGCGCCGATGAAGAGGTCGCCGTCCGTGCGCACCTCGGGGAACGTGATGAGGAGCGCCACGCCCCCCACGAGGAGTCCCCAGGCGAGCAGCGACGGGATCCGGCCCTTGGTCAGCTTCATCGGCGCCGCCCGTCACCACTCGGTGGCGAGGCTCAGCCCGACAGAGATGGAGTAGTCGTCTGGCTTCACATCGGGGGCCGGGGTGTTGTCCCGCTGGTAGAGGAGGTCGGTGGTGATCGAGAGCTGTTCGCTGAGCGCCACCCGCAGCTTCGTGACCGACTCCAGCTGGTAGTCGCGGATGCGGTCCCAGGCCGGCTGGAAG
>JAWVYT010000341.1:0-3452 GCA_033722595.1 Longimicrobiales bacterium | reverse complement strand
TCGATGGACGCCTGGTCCCGGGTCACCAGCCCCGCCTGGACCCGACCGTCGAGACGCCGGTGGATCCGGAACCCGGCGGTGGCCGTCGTGGTCCACAGCCGTCGGTCGAGCCGGGCGTCCTCGTCGACCAGCGCCCCGGTGCCGTCGGTGGGGAAGTGCGACCGGCTGTCCGTGTAGCGGGTGCTCAGCGCGATCTCCGCGCCCGGCGCCGTCCAGGACAGCCGGGCCGTCCCCGTGCCGTGGTCCCGATCGTTGTTGAACGGGTAGAGCCCGCCCGACCAGGACCGGGACCCGCCCACGACGTACGCCACGGGCCCGGCCGCGCCGGTGAGGGTGGCCTCCGCGTCCATGAGCCCGTAGGTGGCGGGCGTCGGCGCGGAGGCCGACCCTCCGGCCGAGCCTGCCGCGTCGCGCTCCTGGCCGCGACCGCCCGAGAGCTGCGCGGAGAGGGTCGGGCCGCCCGAGGGGCGGCGGGTGAACACCTGCACGACCCCGGAGACGGCGTCGCTGCCGTACAGGACGCTCACGGGACCCCGCACCACCTCGATGCGCTCGACCTGGTCGGTGCTGAGGTCCGCGAAGTCGAAGGCGCCGCCCGGGTCGTTTACCGCCACCCCGTCGATCAGGACCTTCACGTAGTCGCTCTCACCGCCGCGGAGGAAGAGAGACGTCTGGGCCCCCGGCGAACCCGCACGGGCGACCGTCGCCGCCGGCACGGTCTCGAGCGCCTCGGCCACGGTCCGGATCCCCCGCGCCCGGAGCTCTTCCCGTGTCCACACCGTGACGGGCGTCGGGAGCGTCTCCCGCGCCAGCGGGACCCGGGTCGCCGTAACCACGATCCCCGGCAGCGCGAACGTGTCGGCCCGGGCCGCCGGCGTGTCCGTCGTGGTGGAGTCCTCCGCTTGGCCGGGAGCCTGGCCGGCGCCGGCGCCGGGGGCGAGCAGGAGGCCCATGGCCAGCGCGGCCGCGGCGACCCGGCGTGCGAGCGGTGCCGGGCGGTGGGGCCCGGGCTCCCGGCGTCGGGGCGTTGAGTCGTGGGTGGTGTCCATCCCGCGCGGTCGATTCGATGCCTGTGTCATGTATCCTGTCGTGAGAGTGAGAGTTACTCGATCCTGTCGGCGCCCCGGAGGGGCATGATCTGCGGGGCCCCCGTATCGGGCCCCGGCCCCGGATGGTCGGTGACGGCGACGGGCCAGCCGTAGACGCGCTCCAGCGTCTCTGCGGTGAAGACCTCGCCGGCGGGTCCCTCCGCGGCGGGCCGGCCTTCGTCCAGCAGGAGAAGCCGGTCGGCGTAGCGGGCGGCCATGTTCAGGTTGTGGGTCACCATCAGCACGGTGGTCCCGCTGTCGGCGAGACTCCGGAGCAGCTCGAAGATCCCCATCTCGTGTGCGATGTCGAGACTGGCCGTCGGCTCGTCGAGGACCAGCGTATCGGGCTCCTGCGCGAGGGCACGGGCCAGCCGGGCGCGCTGACGCTCGCCACCGGACAGGGTGTTGACGGCGCGCCCGGCCAGGTCGGCGACATCGCATCGGGCCATCGCCGCCCCCACCGCGGACCGGTCCCCGGCGCCCTCGCCCCGCCACGGGCCGAGATGGGGGTAGCGCCCCATGGCTACGAGCTCACGGACGGAGAGGGGGAAGACCAACTCCTCGGACTGCGGCACCACGCCCACGCGACGGGCCAGCTCCTGGCGGGGCCAGTCGGAGAGGGGCCGGTCATCGTAGGCGATGGCACCGGTATCCGGGTCCAGCGCGCCGAGGAGGAGGCGGAGCAGGGTCGTCTTCCCGCAGCCGTTCGGGCCTATGACGGCATAGAAGGCGCCCCGGGGGACGGCCAGCTCGACATCGTGGACGGCGTCGTGCCGGGCCCCGGCGTACCGGTATCGAAGCCCGCTCGCGCGATAGATCATGCCGGCCTCCGGGTCAGGAGCACCACGAAGACGGGCACCCCGATCAGCGCGGTGACCACCCCCACGGGCAGCTCGACGGGTGCGGCGACGGTCCGAGCCGCGGTGTCGGCCAGGAGGAGGAATGCGGCCCCGGCCAGCGCGCTGCCGGGGAGCAGGAACCGGTGGTCACCGCCCCAGACCAGGCGCAGCGCATGGGGCACGATGAGTCCCACGAATCCGATCACGCCGGCCACGGCCACGCCCGCGGCGACCAGGAGCGACGCGACGACGTAGGCCACCCGTTTCACCCGCTCGACCCGAGTCCCCAGGTACAGGGCCGTCTCCTCGCCGATGGCCATGAGGTTCAGCGGGCGGGACAGCGCCAGGAGGACGATGAGCGCCGGCGCCGCATACGCGGTCAGGAGCCCCACGGACCGCCAGGTCGCCGAGGCGAGGCTGCCCATCATCCAGAAGACGGCGGACCGGAAGGTCTCCACGTCGGCGAGGGTGAGGAGGAGCAGGATCACAGCGTTGAAGAACGCGCCCACGACCACGCCGGCCAGGAGCAGGACCCGGGTGTCCAGCGCGGTGCCCACGGAAGCCGCGATCCTGAAGACGAGGGCGATGGCCCCGATCCCGCCGGCGAAGGCCGCGACGGGGACGAGCCAGCCCGGTGCGGCGGCGAAGAACCCGATGACGGCCACGGCGCCGACGGCTGCACCGCCGGACACGCCGAGGATGTACGGCTCGGCCAGCGGGTTCCTCAACAGCGCCTGGAATACGGTCCCTGCCACGGCGAGCGCCGCGCCGATGACCATGGCGAGGGCGGCCCGTGGGAGTCGAAGATCGATGACGATGGCGCGGGTGGTCGCGTCGGCGGTCCCGGCGAGGGCGTCGAGGATGGCCCCGGGGGGGACGGGCACGGCGCCGACGGCGACCGCCAGCAGCGTGGCCGCGAGGAGCACGGCGGTCAGGACGACGAGCCGGACGGCGATGGACCACCGGGTGGTCATCGGATGCTGTCCGCCCCTCCGGCCCGCGTCGTGTCGGGATGCCGGGAGAAGGGGGAGCCGACGGGCGGGGCGTCGAGGCGGGGATCGACCCCGGCGGGCAGGCCGGAGAGGCGCCCGTGGATCAGCCGGGCGAGCGTGCGGGCCGCCTCGTCCATCCGCGGGCCGGGCCGGTTCACCAGGTCCGGGTCGACGTCGTGGACGCGTCCGTCCCGGACGGCCGGGACGGTGCGCCACCCCGGCCGCCCCTCCAGCGCGGCGCGGGGCTCGGTCTCGCCGGCCGACCCCACGATGATGATCTCCGGGGCGCGGCGGACGACCTCCTCCAGCGAGAGCTGCGGCCAGAGGACCTCGAGATCGGCCAGGACGTTCTCGCCGCCGGCTCGCCGGAGCAGCTGGTCGACGAACGTGCCGGGGCCCGCGGCCATGAGCGGGTCCAGACCGATGAGGAACAGGACGGCGGGGCGGTCCCGGCCGGCCACGGCGGAGGCGACGGAGTCGAGACCCGCCTCGACCTCGCCGATGACGGCCGAGGCGGCGCTGTCCAGTGCCAT
>JAWVYT010000340.1:0-3467 GCA_033722595.1 Longimicrobiales bacterium | reverse complement strand
GCGTCCCGGGCCTCCGCCCCGGCCCGTCGCAACGGTGGGCCGAAGAACCGGGTCGACATTGACCCGAAGGTGCCCATGTCCCAGGGGCAGAGGTCGGTGTCCCCCAGCACGGGGTCGATGGCGCCGAGCGGGACGTCGAGCTCCTCGGCCAGCATCTGGGCCAGCGACGTGAACACCCCCTGCCCCATCTCGATCTTGCCCGAGAACAGGCTGACGCGCCCGTCCTCGTGGACCCGCAGGTACGCGTTCAGGTCCGACGGATAGCCCCGCTGCCGGAGTCCAGCCGGGAGCAGCGCCGCCAGGTCGACCGTGAAGAAGACGGTCAGCCCGCCACCCAGGACGTGCAGGAACTCACGGCGGTCCATGATCGGGGTCATGCCGCACCTCCCTCACCGCCCGGCGCGTCGACGCCTCCGCGGGCTACGTCCCGGATCGCGTCCACCACACGGAGGTGCGTACCGCACCGGCAGAGGTGACGCTCCATCCCGGACCGGATCTCCTCGTCCGTCGGGTCCGGATTGCGCAGCAGCAGCGCCTGCGCGCCCAGGATCATCCCCGGCGTGCAGAACCCGCACTGCAGGGCGCCGTGGTCCAGGAAGGCCTGCTGGATCGGGGCCAGGCCGTCCTCGCCCGCCAGCCCCTCGATCGTGGTGACCTCCCGCCCCTCGATGCTGCTCGCCGGCATGATACACGACGGCACGGCGCGCCCATCGATCAGCACCGTGCACGCCCCGCAATGGCTCTCACCGCACCCGTACTTCGTGCCCGTCAGCCCCAGATCGGACCGGATGACCCAGAGCAGCGTACGCCCCGGATCCACGTCCAGCTCGGTCGGTTGCCCATTCAGCGTAAAGCGGATCGTGCGCGGCATGTGGACCTCGTTTCGGGAAGACACGCGAGCCAGGCGGGCGTCCAGCGACCGGCTCCCCTACCAGTACCGCGCCCCCCACCCCCGACGCAAGCATCTCCAGTCTCCCATCGCCATTCTCTACTCTCTAGACTCTAGACTCTAGTCTCTAGTCTCTAGCCTCTAGTCTCTAGACTCTAGTCTCTAGTCTCTGACTTCCCCACCCACCCATACACCGGCACCCCCACCCCGATGAGCGCCAGCCCCGCCAGCGACGGCACCGGCGCCCGGAGCACGGACTGAACGACCATGGCGACCGCCGCCGCGATGAACAGCGCCGGCGCCCACGGGTAGCCCCACGCCCGGAAGGGGCGGTCATCGTCCGGCCGGCGGTGCCGGAGCACGAAGAGCGCCCCGACGCCGAGCCCGCCGAACAGGACGATGGCGAACCCGGTGTACGTCAGGAGCGCCTCGAACCCGCCGGTCAGCACGAGCACGGCGCTCCACACCCCCTGGACCGCGATGCTGAAGACCGGCACGTCCCGGCCCGATACCCGGCCGAACGGCTTTGGCAGGCACCGGTCCTCGGCCATGGCGAAATAGACCCGGGGCCCCGTCATGACCATGGCGCTCACGCTGCTCGCGAGGGCCAGGAGGATCAGCGGTGTGAACAGGCGGGTGCCGGCCGCTCCCCAGAGCACGGCCACGACCCGGTCGCCCGCGGCCTCGGCCGCCGCCAGGCCGCCGATCCCCAGCGTGGTCACGTAGAGGACGTTCAGCGCCAGGTACAGCACGATGACCACACCGGTCCCGGCCAGCAGCGACACCGGAATCGACCGGCCGGGGTCCCGTAGCTCGCCGGCCACGTACGCGGCCGCGTTCCAGCCGCTGTAGGTGAACATGACCAGCACCAGGGCGACCAGGGCCCCGCCCGCCTCCGGCGACGAGCCGTCCCCGCTACCGGCGCCGGCCGCAGCCCGCGCGCCCTCCGTCACGGCGCCCGGGTCGGGGTCCGCCAGCAGGCCCAGGACCACCAGCGCGAGGATGGTGACGACGTTCAGCCATGCGAGTCCCTGCTGGGCCAGCCGACCCGCGACGAGCCCCCGGACGTGGACGGCGGTGAACCCGGCGATCACGGCCAGCGCCACCAGCGCCCGGGGCGAGACGGTCGCGTCCAGCCCGGGCACGCCCAGCGGCACGGCCACGATCGCCTCCGTTGACCCTGCGCCGGGGAGCAGCCGGTCGAGGTACACGGCGAACCCCACGGCCGACGCGGCGATGGCGCCGGAGAACCCGGCGATGAGGGAGGTCCACCCCGAGAGGAACCCGGCCAGCGGGCCGAACGCCTCCCGGATATAGACGTACTCGCCCCCGGCCCGGGGCCGCATGGCGGCGAGCTCCGCGTAGGCCAGCGCCCCCACCACGGCGAGCACGCCGCCCAGGACCCAGAGCCCGACGAACGCCGTGGCGTCGGGGACGCGCCGGGCGATGAACGCGGGGGTCAGGAAGATCCCGGTCCCCACGACGTTCGCGACCACGATGGCCGCGCCGTCCAGCGGCCCCAGGCCCCGCCGGAGCCGGCTCAACGGCCCGTGTCGGGCGGCTCCTCGACCATGGGCACGAACCGGACGGGGAGCGACGCCTCCTCCCGGAGCCCGTCCGGCGTCTTCCGCAGCACGCGGAGCTCCTGGAACGCGGTGCCCACCGGCACGACGAGCATCCCCCCCATGGCCAGCTGCTCGACCAGCGCCCCGGGGACCTCATCCGGGGCGGCCGTCACGACCACGGCGTCGTACGGCGCGTGCTCCGGCCAGCCGAGCCAGCCGTTCCCGGTGCGGACGCGCACATCGTCGTATCCCGTGCGGTCCAGCACGCTGCGCGCCCGCTCCGCCAGCTCCGGCACGATCTCGATGGTGTAGACTTCGTCGGCGAGCTCGGCCAGGACCGCCGCGCCGTAACCCGAGCCGGTCCCGATCTCCAGCACCCGGTCCCCCGGCTCGATCTCCGCGGCCGCCGCCATGAACGCCACGATGTACGGCTGGGAGATGGTCTGGCCGTGGCCGATGGGGAGCGGCCGGTCGCTGTACGCCAGCCGGGGCGGCGCCTCCGGGACGAACCTGTGTCGGGGTACGGACCGCATGGCCCGCAGCACCGCCGTATCCGTGACGCCCCGGGCCTCGACCTGGCGCTCCACCATGGCCCGGCGCAGCTCCGGATGGTCCGTCGTGTCCTGACGCTCACCGGCCGCGTCCCGCGCACGCGGACCCTTGGCCTCCGAGCCGGTCAGGAACGCCCGCACGACCCGCCGGAACTCCTCGGGTCGCTCGAGGAAGGGAAAATGCCCGGCCCCGGGCACGGCCACGGCCGTGGTCCGGGGCAGGGCCCCCGTATACGCCTCGCGACCGATGGACGCCGAGCTCTCGTCCCGGCCGTAGACCAGCAGCACCGGCACGTCCACCCGGCCGAGCTCATCCTCCAGATCGTAGTCGGTGAGGTCGCCCGCGAGGTACCGGAGCTGTCGGCTCCGGGCCACGTAGTCTTCCGGGATGTGGAACTCCAGCTCCATCGCCCTGGACGGATCCCGGAACTGACCCCGGAACGACATCCGCAGCAGCGTCTC
>JAWVYT010000339.1:0-3469 GCA_033722595.1 Longimicrobiales bacterium | reverse complement strand
GATGGCCGTCGCCAGACGGCACAGGCAAGGGTGAAAGGGTGCGGTAAGAGCGCACCGGGCGGCTGGCAACAGTCGTCGCATGGCAAACCCCACCCGGAGCAAGGCCAAGCAGGGGTCAGACGCTGCCCGCGTCGACGCGACTATCGGTCGCGACAGCCCCGGGTAGGCTGCTGGAGGCGGCGGGCGACCGTCGTCCTAGAGAAATGGCCCGCCCCCGGCCGCAAGGACGGGGACAGAACTCGGCTTATTCGCTTCCCGAACGACTGTAGCAGAAGGCCGCGTGGGCGCCCTCGGGCGCAGACGCGACGGGATCCACAACCGGGTCCGTTCTCGCCACCTGACGGCGGCGAGACTTCGCTACGGTCACGAACGCGCCTGCTAGCGCAGTCGCATTCTGCGCCCGTAGCTCAGTTGGATAGAGCGCATGCCTCCGGAGCATGAGGTCACAGGTTCGAATCCTGTCGGGCGTACTTGCTGTAACCCCAACCCGCACCGTCACTTACGGTGCGGGTTTTTCTTTGCCTCTCTGGCTGGCTGGAGTGCTCGGGACCTACCGAGCCAATGGATGGACGTGCGGTCTGTGCTTCAGAGTCGTCGATCCTCCAGCATTCGCATCGCGAGCGCCTTCCGGCTTTGCGCGCCAATTTTTTCCAGGGCGCGCTGGGCGTGGTGCCGGGCCGTGTGGTGGCTGATCTCGAGCGCTTCCGCCACCTCGCGGTTGGAACGGCCTGCGGCCACGAGCAGCGCAACCTCGGCCTGCCGTGGGGTCAGGCCGTAGCGCTTCTGTAGCGTTGACGCGTCGGGGAGCGGTGGCACCGCCGGCCGAACGACCACCATCACCACCGCCGGTCGTCCGTCGGTCCCGCCCTCGAGATGGCTGGCGACCAACCGGTACCGGTTCCACGGTGTGGTCAGCTGGAAGGGTGCATCGGGTCCTTCAAGACGTGGACGGGCCCTGGCCAGCCGGCGTGACAGGACATCGGCGCACCGTTTCACGGCCGCCATGAGCTCATCGCTGCATGGCTCCGCCTGGAGGATCCCACGGAGAGCACGGTTCCGGAACACGTCGCTGCCGGACCGGAAGAGCATGACGCCCTCCTGCAGCGTGTCCAGGCTCGCCCGGAGCGTGCGCTGGCGGGCGCCCGACAACGCAAGCGCGCGGGTGCCCACCTTGAAGCAGGGCAGGAGCAGGTGGAAGACCTTCTCATCATCGGCCCCGAAGGCCGACCCCCCCGGCCTGTCCCGGACGATCTGGAGCATGGCCCGACCCTTCTCCAGTGAATGCCCCATGGCGAGCAGTCCTTCCAATCTTGCCGGCTTTACCACTTCCGGGTAGAACCGCGGCATGTCGTCGAAGGGGATTCGGCTCACCCGTTCCGCAATCTCGCGGGACCAGACCTCGGTGCCGGCGGTCGCAAGGCGATGCATCGCACGGTTCAGGGCGGGGTCGTCGTAGCGATTTACATTGGGCTCCACGTCCAGGATCGCCTCCCTCAACCGATCCAGAGTGCACATTTCCATGTTCGGCGAGTCGACCATTACGCCTCTGCCCTCCATGGGAATGACCAGCAGCGAGCGGTCAACGCCGAATAGCCCGGTCACCTGCTGGTGCACGGCCGCGTACCACGACTCCGGCCGGGAGAAACGAAGTGGGGTGGAGAGGAGCTCCTGAAGCTCCCGGATCTCCCGTAGCTGCTGGTCGGACAGGCGAAGGGACACGATCCAGTCTCGCACTTCTTCCCAACCACCTCAGCTCCACGGCATATCCACGGCACGTCACTGGGGGTGGCCGGGACGGGGAGGATGCCACGATCCCACGATAGGAAGTTCTTCCCATGCGCTCAAGGGGTTCAATCCGGCAAATAGATAGGGAAGCACACATTTGCAACCGCCCCGAGGACGCAGTGCCGGGAGCGGAGAATCGAGGGGAGACGAAATGACGAAGACAACGAAATGGATGCTGATTCCCTTGCTGGCGATCTTCGGCTGCGGCGACGGGCAGGTCACCGATGCGGCGGCGGACGGGCCGCTGGCCCCGGGGGCTCCGGCTCTGGCGGCGGCCACGTCCTCGAACACCTTCAGCGGGCCCTTCCCACCCGATCCGGCCGTTCCGTACGTGCCGGTGGCGGCACCCTGTCTGGAGCTCGGCGAGCCGCTCCACATGAGCGGGACCTGGGCCGGGTGGTACAGGGTCACGGTCACGCCACAGGGGCGCGTGCACGTGACGGAGCAGATCGACTGGTCCGGTGTCGACCTGACGCTCGGCGATCTCACGTGGATTCCGGGGCCCGGCGCATTCGAGCCGATCGTGCTGAACGTGCCGGCTACCGCCGACGATCTTGGCGAGGCCGCGTACGTCGTACGCCACCAGTTCAATATCCGGTACGTGAGCCAGAACGGATTGCCGGACCTCCGGGTCACCCACCACGTCAAGCAGCTCCTCAGTCCGGACATGGAGCTCATCCACAACGAGTTCGCCTTCTTTTCGGCGGTGTGCATCGACGGCAGCTGAATGGCTCCCGGCGGAATGGATCCGCCCGTCGGAACCGCCGGCTGGCCGACCGGATCCGTCCCTGCTGGGCGCGATCGCATTCCCGCACGGCACACCTCACAGCACCGTGGCGATCGAGGGCATTGCCAGACCGCTCCGCGACGGCTGTGACACTCTGTGTTTGATGGCGGTGGGCGACCACGCGGAAGGCCGTCGCCCAGTCCGTGACCCTCAGTCCTAGAGGCTTCCGGACGGCCGCTGCAGCGTGTCGGTCACGGCCACCGGCTGGCCGAACTGCGGGATACCGTTGGCGTCCCACTCGAACGGCTGCATCCGGGCGCTGCGGTTCCGGCATTCCCCGCTGGCCGTGTCTTTCCCGTGATACACGATCCAGGACTCGCTGCTGTCGGGCGACATGAAGAAGGCGTTGTGCCCGGTCCCCCAGACGCCGTTCTCCGCTGACGCGATGAAGACCGGCTCCGGCTGCTTCTGCCAGGCCGCCGGATCCATGGGGTCGGCGCTCTTGTCGATGTCCAGCCGGCCCAGTGCGTAGTCGTCGTCCCAGCAGGCGGCCGCCGAGTAGACGACGAAGTTCTTGTCGCCCGGGCCTTCCAGGAACTGGGGCGCTTCGCAGATCCGTCGGTCGCCCGTGACCTCCCAGTCGTATTCGGGCTGCGCGATCTGGACTTCACCGCCCTGCAGCGTCCAGGGGTTCTCCATGCGGGCGATCATCAGGACGCTGCCGACATCTTTGTACGCCGAGTAGAGGAAGTAGCGCTGGCCTCCCCAGGTGAACACGGACCCGTCCAGCCCCGGGAGCTCCGTGTTGACCCTGCCCCGATCGGTCCACGGGCCCGTCAACGGGTCGTCGGAGGTGTTCTCGAGGACGAAGACGTAGCGGTTGTGGTCCCCGGGGTCGGCGCGGTCGGTGGCCGTGTAGTAGATGTACCAGCGGCCGTCGAGCCGGTGCAGCTCCGG
>JAWVYT010000338.1:0-3481 GCA_033722595.1 Longimicrobiales bacterium | reverse complement strand
GTGGGACTGGGCTGTCGAGCGGCCACCAGCGATCGCGTTGGCGTGGCGGCCCGAAAGCGGCTTCAGCCCCTATGACTGGCGGGGCTACAACGAGGCCATGATCCTCTACATCCTGGCGCTGGGCTCGCCCACGCACCCCATCCAGGCGGACGCGTGGTCCGAATGGACGAGCACGTACACGTGGGCCAGCTACTACGGCGAGACCCACGTGAATTTCGCGCCGCTTTTCGGGCATCAGTACTCTCACGTCTGGATCGATTTCCGCGGGATCCGGGATGCGTATATGCAGGCCCGCGGGATCGACTACTTCGAGAACTCCCGCCGGGCCGCCCTCGCCCAGCGTCAGTACGCCACGGACAACCCCGGTGGGTGGCTCGGGTACGGCGAGGACTCCTGGGGACTGACCGCCAGCGATGGGCCCGGCGACTTCTCCGCGCGGGTGGACGGCCAGCAGCGGGAGTTCCGGGGCTACTGGGCCCGGGGCGCCGCGGCCACTGCGGTGCGCGACGACGGGACGATCGCCCCCACGGCCGCGGTCGCGTCGATCCCGTTCACGCCCACGCACTCGATCGCCGCCCTCCAGGCCATGGTCCGGACGTACGGCGTCCACCTGTACGGGCCGTACGGACTCCGGGACGCGTTCAACCCCACGATCCGGGAGGACGCGCCGGTGGGCGACGGGACGATCGTCCCGGGCGTGGGGTGGTTCGACGAAGACTACCTGGGCATCGACCAGGGGCCGATCCTGGCCATGATCGAAAACCACAGGAGCGGGTTGATATGGACGCTCCTTCGAGAGAACCGCTACATGGTCACGGGCCTCTGTCGCGCCGGATTCGCCGGTGGCTGGCTGGACGGTCGATGCTGACGCGGGCCGCTGTCCGGACGGCGCCTCGCATGGTCGCGGCTGTCGGGTTCACGCTGACCGTGTACCCGGTCCATGTGGAGCGCGGGTGGCTCGACCGTGTCGATCCCGGCGGAACGGTCGCGAACCGGAAGGGAGATTCGGCGTGAATACGCTTTTGTTCTTCGTCGGGGGCGGCGCCCTGTTGATCGTCGGGGCCGAGCTGCTGGTGCGGGGGGCATCGGGGCTGGCGATCGCTGCGGGAATATCGCCGCTCGTGGTGGGGCTGACCGTAGTGGCCGTCGGGACCAGCGCCCCGGAAATGGCCGTGACCGTGGGCTCGGCCTACTCCGGGGAGGCGGATCTCGCGCTGGGCAACGTTGTGGGCAGCAACATTTTCAATGTCCTGTTCATCCTGGGCGTCTCGGCTCTGATCGCACCGTTGGTGGTTGCCCGGCAGCTGGTGCGGGTGGACGTGCCGATCATGGTGGCGGTCTCCGTACTGACACTCCTGCTGGCCCTCGACGGAGCGGTGGGCAGGGCGGACGGACTCATCCTGTTCGTGGGGATCGCAGCCTACACGGTCTTCCTGATCCGCCAGAGCCGGAAGGAGAGGCCGGACGCCCCGCCCGATCTGCCCCGCGGGGCCGGGACGGCAGACGGGCTGCGTTGGGCGCCGGTGCTGAACATCCTGTATATCCTCGCGGGACTGGGGCTGCTGGTCGTGGGCGCGCGCTGGCTGGTACGAGCGGCGGTCGCCACCGCCAGTGCCCTCGGGATCAGTGAGCTCGTCATAGGGCTCACGATCGTGGCCGCCGGGACGAGTCTGCCCGAAGTGGCCACCTCGATCCTCGCCACGATCCGGGGCGAGCGGGACATCGCCGTCGGGAACGTGGTGGGAAGCAACATTTTCAACCTGCTGGCCGTACTCGGTCTGGGCGCCCTCGTGGCCCCCTCAGGCGTGCCTGTCTCGTCGGGGGCACTGTCCTTCGACATCCCCATCATGATCGCCGTGGCCGTGGCCGCACTCCCCATCTTCTTCACCGGGTTCATCATCGCCCGCTGGGAAGGCTTCGTCTTCCTGGCCTACTACGTCGCCTACACGGCGTTCCTGGTGCTCCAGGCCGCCGAGCACGAGCTGGTGACCGGCTTCGGAACCGCGATGGTCTGGTTCGTCCTCCCGCTCACCGGTCTGACCCTGGTCGTCGGGGTGGCGCGGAACAGGCGCGTTCGTGAACGAAGATCACCCTGAGCCTATACCCAATGGATCACTTCCTCGTCCAGCTGCCGGCATGGGCGGCCATTCCGGACCCTCAGATACGACTTCTGATTGCCACGGGACTCCTCGTCGCCAGCGTGGTCGTAGTCCGGTGGCTGGTCTCCAGATACGTCCGTCGCAACGTGGCCTCCCCCGAGCTGAGGCGACGCTGGCTCGTTCATTCGCGGAACGCTCTCCTCCTGCTGCTCCTCCTCGGCCTGGTCCTGATCTGGGCGACGGAGCTGAGGACGCTCGCGCTGTCCCTTGTCGCTATCGCCGTGGCCCTGGTGGTGGCCACCAAGGAGCTGATCCTGTGTCTGTCCGGAACGATCCTGAAGTCCGGGTCCCGGGCCTTCAGCATCGGCGACCGGATCCAGATCAAGGACTTCCGTGGCGATGTCATCGATCAGAACCTGTTGACCACCACGATTCTCGAGGTGGGGCCGGGGAAGCTCACGCACCAGCGGACGGGGCGTATGGCGGTGATCCCGAACTCGCTGTTCGTCTCGGAGCCGTTGGTGAACGAAAGCTATACGAACGACTACGTTCTCCACGTGTTCACCGTCCCGTTCAAGCGCTCGGATGCCTGGCGCGAGGCCCGCGCCGCGTTCCTGGAGTCCGCCAGGCGCCACTGTCAGCCGTACCTGGAGGATGTGCGCCGCCACATGGACCGGCTCGGCCGGCAGCAGGGTCTCGACGTCCCCGGCGTGGACCCTCGGGTCACCCTCCAGCTGCCGGCGGCGGACGAGGTCCACCTCGTCGTCAGGGTCCCCACGAAAGCCCGGGAGCGGGGGTTCGTCGAGCAGGGCATCCTCGAGGACGTGCTCGGTCGCGAAACCGGAGCCGAGGACCGGGGACCCCCGGCCTCCGGGTGAATCGAGCCGGGTCCTTCCGGGGAGTCGGCCTAGCCGCGCTTCCAGAAGGTGCCGATCACGTCAGCGTCGTGGTCGCGGCAATCCCCCTCCGCAGCCGGCCGCACGGCGCTGATCTGGCGCACCAGCAGCGCCGGGCCGCCAGGGCCGACCCTCCGCTCGTCGGTGGGTGCCGCGCGCCAGCGGACGAAGGCGGTGTCGCCGAGGACTGCGATTCCATCAGCGCGTGCGGCCTCGATCTGGCGCACCGATTCACCGGTAAAGGTCACCCAAAACGGGGAGCTTTCGGGCCCGGCGCTGCAGGGACGGAACCAGCTGCCGGCCTCGGTCGTGACCAGATGGCCGGTGTATTCCCGGTCGGGAAGAGCCGCGGCCCCGGTCGTCCTCGCCGTGCAGCCGGTCGCGAGAGCGGTGAGGAGCGCGGCGATCAGAACGATCCGACCCACGCCCGCGGCGGCGGAGGTCCGGCCCTCGGGACGATCGCGCGTGCTCGCCTTTTCCCCCATC
>JAWVYT010000337.1:0-3484 GCA_033722595.1 Longimicrobiales bacterium | reverse complement strand
CCTGGAGGAGTCCGGTGATGCGGTCGAGGAACGCGTTCAGGTCGTGGGCCAGCTCGCCGAACTCGTCGCTGGACCGCACCTCCGCCCGGGTCCGGAGCCCACCGGAGCCATCGGCGAGGCGGGCCACTGCGCCGCGGAGGGAGAGGAGCGGCTCCATGAGGGTCCTGAGCAGGAAGAAGACGATGGTGACGTGGATGATGATCTTGGCGGCGCTGACCGTGGCGCTGAGCCGGACCTGGTCCCACCACCCGCTGAGGCTGGCGCTGAGGTAGTCGCGCACGACCACGGTGCCGAGGACGTCCCCCTCCGACGCGGTCACGTGGCACTGGAGGCAGAACGACTCGGCCCGTAGGTGCACCCGGGCCTGCTGGTGGGTGCCCTCGGGGAAGACGGCCGGGATCCCGCGGGGCCGGAACCCGAAGACCTCCTGGATGGACTCGACCGTGGCCGGTGACGGCTCCACGGCGATCTGGAGGCCGGCCCGCTCGTAGGTCCGGTCGAGGATCGGGTACACGGCCCGGGACGCCACGGGGCCGCCCTCGTTGATCATGATGGAGCGGATATCGGCGGCCAGCTGCTCCGCCGCCGTCTCCACCTCGGCGGGCCCCTCCTGGTGGTAGCGATAGAGCTGGGCCCCGAACCGGATCCCGAGCTCCACGATCGCGACCACCACCAGCAGCCCGAGGAACGAGCCGATCATCCGGACGAAGAAGGACCGATCGAACCGGCCCAGCTCCGTCAGGAACCCGGGGTCGCCGTCGTCTGCGTCACGCATGCCTCACCTCCCCTGGTGAGGGAACGCGTGGCCGACGCGGGAAGGTCCGGGGCACCACCGGGGACCCGGGACCGCCCTTCGTGGCGACGGGTGTTGCTGGCGGGACCGTCCCGCGACCCGCCGTCGTCCGTGCGCCCTCCGCCGCGCCGGCGGTGGCCGGCGCCCGGGCTCCGGCCGGACCTCAGCCGGTGGACGCCACGTCGTAGCCGTCGCAGCTCACCCGCGGGTTGAACGGCGCGAACATCCCGGCGGGGTTGTCCTCGTACAGCCAGAAGTGGAGCTCGTAGTGGGGCTCGAAGCCGTGGGCCTCGTCGATCTCGGTTTCAGGGTTGTCGTGCATGTAGTAGTACTGGAACCCGTGGAAGTCGGGCGGGCCGTCGTTGCCGGCGGCGTGCCACGCCCCGGCCCAGACCAGGTTCTCGATGGCCACCAGCTTCTGGGAGCCGTCGGGCATGGGCTGGTAGATGAGGACGGCGGGCGTCAGGAAGTCGGTGTGGGTCCCGTCCCCGGCCACCCGGGGCTCCTCGCCGGTGATCCCCAGCAGGTCCGGCCGGACGTAGTGGAGCCCCATGCCACCGAGCTGGGCGGGCAGCCCCTCGTCGGGGGCGCTGATGCACATCTTCATGGGCAGGACGTAGCCGTCCGCGATGGCCCGGTCTATGTCCATGTACTTC
Source organism: Longimicrobiales bacterium (assembly GCA_033722595.1). Classification (GTDB taxonomy): domain Bacteria; phylum Gemmatimonadota; class Gemmatimonadetes; order Longimicrobiales; family RSA9; genus JAWVYT01. The sequence continues at coordinate 2,035 of JAWVYT010000337.1, read as the reverse complement.
TCGGTGGCCGCGCGGATGGCCGCCAGCTCCGCGTCCGGGATCGGGGCGACCTGGCCGGCCAGCGGCGCGGCGAGGACGGTGAGGGCGAGGACGCCCGTGAAGGGGGTGAGTCGCATGGCAGACAGCCTCCGGAGAGCAGGTTGAGGTCGAACCCCGACCTCGCGGGTACGGGCTCGGCCCAGGTGCGACGCGGGCCGCCGGGGCGTAGGGGGCGCGCCCGGTGAAAGCCCCTCCTAGGTACCACGGGCCGGAGCCCATGACAAGGTTTTCCTCACGAACGCCTCGCGGCGGGTCGCGCTCGAGCCATGCTTGAGCCCCGCTTGAGCCCCCGGAGCTCTCTTGGACCGTACGGCCCATCGTTCCCGACAGCGGAGGAGAGATCCATGAGCAGCGAATGCAGTGTCAACGGCGCCATCACGACCTCGCCCCGGCCTGTCATCCTGCGGGCCGCGGCCCCCGTGGCGGCCGCGGCGGCGCTGCTGCTGGCCGCGGGCGGCGCCATCGCCCAGGAGCCGCTGGAGCCCGGCACGACGATCCGGGTCACCACGGACGAGGTCCGGCACACGTACGACCTCGTGGAGCTCCGGGCCGACACGCTGATGGTCCGGGACCCGTCGGGCGTCCAGGCGATCCCGTTGGCCTCGGTGACCCGGCTGGAGCGCCGGACGCGCCGTCCCTACGGCCGAGCGATCCTCACCGGCGTCTTCGTGGGCGCCGGCGCAGGGTTCTTCACCGGCGCTGCCATGGCGTTCGAGGAAGGCGATGATGGGGCCGGATGCTGGTTGTTCTGCTACACCGTCGAAGAGAAGATCGGCCTCTACGGATCCATCCTGGGCGGCGCAGGCGCCCTGGCCGGCGCCATCGTGGGCGTCGGGTGGGCGACGCTGGGCCCCTACGGCTGGACACCGGTGGAGACGGGCCGGATCGATGTGCGGGTGGCCCCGGGTGCCGGCGGCGTGGGCGTGGGCGTGACCTGGCGCTTCTGAGCGCACGGACGGTGGCCGAGCACCAGCCCGGTCGCGGCACCCGGGGCGCGTACGGGGGAGCTGGCCACCGACCCGCGCGGACGTCCCCGCCCGCTCCCCCGAGAAGCCCCCGCACGACCGATGGACAGCGGAGGCGCGTCCGGGGTATGTTCGAACCATGGAGAGCGAGCACCGGACGGACACGCCACCACCCATCGCGCCGCCGGCCGGCCGGGGGATCACCGTGGAGGAGACCGATACCGGGCTCCGGGTCACCCTGCCCCGCCTGTTCGGCCAGAGCGACGTGGTGACCGCGGTCCTGGCCGCCGCCATCGCGGTGTGGATGGGCGTGTGGCTCGACGCCACGGCCCGGGACCCCGGCGCGTCCACGCTGGCGTGGCTCGCCATGGCGGCCGTCGGCGTCTTCTTCGCCGCGCTGGCCGTCTCCGAGGCGGTCCCGATCCTCACCCGCCGGGTCATCGAGGACCGGGGCGACCGCATCGTCCTCGCCCGCCGGATCGGCGTGCGCCGGGTCCTGAAGCGGACGCTCCGGAAGCCGGAGATCACCGCCGTGGACTGGGTCTGGCGGGAGGACGAGCCGGGCGTCGTCGAGATCCGCACGGACGACGCCGTGCACCCGATCGGCAAGCGTCTGGACGTGGCCGGGCTCGAGTGGCTGGAAGGGGTGATCCGGCAGATGCTGCGCGAGCCGTCCGACCGACCGGGCCCGCGGGCGCCCTGACGCCCGCCGAGCCGTGTGAACATCAGAAGATCCTTGACACGCGGCGACCCGCCCCGTATCTAGGAAGGCTCTGGGAGTCGCGTCCCGATGCACCACGCACCCGCCACGGGCGGGCGGCGTGGGCTCCGGCAGGTACGGAGCCGGCCATCGGCGGCGCGGCTCTTCGTTTTGGGGGACAGGACCGGGACACGGGAGGTCCCATGCACGCACACAGCTATTCGCACCCGCGCCGGTTGAGCGGCCGGCTCGAGGCGTTCGCGCCTCGAGCGGGCAGCGGCGCGAGGTGCGTCCAGACACGAGATCGAGAACGCGACGCGGGAGGACCGGG
>JAWVYT010000336.1:0-3488 GCA_033722595.1 Longimicrobiales bacterium | reverse complement strand
GTACGCGACCTGGACGCCCTCCTCGCTCCGCTCGATCTCCGCCAGCTCGCAGCCGAGCCTCTCGCCGATCACCGCTTCCACGGCGTCCTGCACGTCGCTGTTGCCTTCCATGGTCACCCGGATGATGTGATCGACGTGCTGGCTCAGGTACGGCTCCAGCCGCCCCAGGATCAGGAGTGCCACCATGATGAGCACCGTCGTGCCCACCGCTTCCGGGTACTTCCGCAGCCCCACGGCCATGCCCACCGCCGCCACCACCCACAGCGTGGCCGCGGTCGTGAGGCCGAGGACGCTGCCCCGGGACTGGATGATCGTGCCGGCGCCCAGGAACCCGATCCCGCTCACGATCTGGGCCGCGATCCGGGTCGGGTCTGCCGTGGTGAGGCTGGGGTCCGAGTCGATGGCCGCCGCCACCGACAGCTCCGTCAGCAGGGCCGCGCCCACGCAGATCAGCAGGTTGGTCCGGAACCCCGCCGGCTTCCCGCTCCACTCCCGCTCGATCCCGACCAGCCCGCCCAGCGTGGCGGCCAGCAGAAGCCGACCCAGCAGGTCGAGCCGAAGCGCGGAGAGGTCCATCGCCGTCAGAAACTCGGGCATGGAAAGCTCCTTCCGTTCCGGGACGCGCGTCGACGGCCCGGTTACTCGTTCAGCCGCCGCAGCTCCTTCAGCAGCCCCGTCTTGTCCTTCGTCCTCTCGTCGACTTCCTTGATCACCCGCGCGGGCTGACCCGCTGCTACGCTCAGCGGCGGGACGTCCCGGTTCACCACCGCGCCCGCGGCCACCACCGACCCGGCGCCCACGCGGATCCCCTCCAGGACCACCGCGTTGGCGCCGACGAGCACGTCATCCTCGATGACCACCGGAGTGGCGCTCGGCGGCTCCAGCACGCCGGCCAACACGGCGCCGGCGCCGATATGGCAGTTCCTCCCCACCATGGCACGCGCGCCGACCACGCAGTTCATGTCGAGCATCGTTCCGTCTCCGACCACCGCACCGATGTTCACCACGGCGCCCATCATCCCGATGACGTTGTCGCCGATCTCGGCGCCCTCCCGGATGATGCACCCCGGCTCGATCCGGGCGTTCACCGGCTTCAGGTCCAGGAGCGGGATCGCCGAGTTCCGACGGTCGTTGTCCAGGTGGTGGTACGCGACGTTCGGGGACTCCAGCACCGGCGCCACCACGTCCCACTCGCCGACCAGGATCGTGGTGCCCGCACCCGTGGGGAACACCTTGAGCGCGTCCGATTCCGGCGTCTCCAGCTCCCCGTCGTGACGCACGTGGACCGTGACCGGCGTCTTCTTGCGAGCGTTCGCGATGATGTCGCGGATCTGCTGGTAGTCCATGGGTCTCCTAGAGGCCGAGAACCTGCTTCATGGTATAGCGTCCGGGGCTCTTCCCGACCAGCCACCGGGCGGCGACCAGGGCCCCGTCGGCGAACAGCTCCCGCGAATGGGCCCGATGGCTCAGAGCGAGCTCCTCGCCGGAGCCCAGGAACCGCACGGTGTGCTCCCCCGCGACCCCGCCGCCCCGGACCGCGTGGAACCCGATCTCTCCCACGGGCCTGGGCCCGACCCGGCCGCTGCGCCCATCCACCCGGTCGGCGTCCAGCGAGCGTCCGCGGACCCTCGCCGCCGCCTCCCCGAGGGACAGCGCCGTCCCGCTGGGGGCGTCGTCCTTCTCCCCGTGGTGGGTCTCGATGATCTCGACGTCGTACCCCTCGGCAGGGAGGGCGCGGGCGGCCTGCTCGGCCAGTCCCAGCAGCACGTTGACCCCCACACTGAAGTTCGACGCGACCAGCACGGCCGCCGTCTCCGAGAGCGCGTCCAGGGCCGACTCGAGCTCGGTAGGCAGACCGGTGGTCCCCACCAGCAGCGCCTTCCCTCCCAGCTCCTCCACGGCGCCGGCCAGGAGCGCGGAGAGGTGCTCCGGCGCCGAGAAATCGATGATGGCGTCGGCTTCCCGGACCAGCGGCCCACAGTCGGCGACATCGACGATCACGGGGTAGCCGATACGCTCGGCCCCTTCCATCGGCCGGTCCGGTGCGACCCCACCGACGGCCCGCAGCCCTTCGGCGCCCGACAGGAGCCGTCCCAGCGTCCGGCCCATCCGTCCGGTTGCCCCGGAGACGACCACGTCGATCATATCAGCGGACCGGTTCGAGGCCCACGGCCCGGGCGGCGTCCAGGAGCCGCCCGCGCTCGGCCTCCGTCATCGGGACCAGCGGGAGCCGGAGCGGGCCGACGTCGAAGCCGAGCCACCCCGTGAGCGTCTTCACCGGGATCGGGTTCGACACCGCGAACAGGGCCCGGATCAGAGGCAGGTAGCGGAGCTGGAGCCGGGTCGCCTCGACGCTGTCGCCGTCCAGATAGGCGTGCACCATCCGGCTCGTGTCCGCCGGCGCCACGTTCCCGAGGACGCTGATCACGCCCTGGCCGCCCAGCGAGAGGATGGGGAGGATCTGGTCGTCGTTCCCGCTCCAGATCGTGATCCGGTCGCCCACGCGCTCCGCCAGCTCCGCGATCAGCGAGAGGTCGCCGCTCGCCTCCTTCACGCCGATCACCCGCTCGTCGGCCGCCAGCTCCGCCACGGTCTCCGGGGCGATCCCGACCGCCGTACGGCCCGGGACGTTGTACAGGATGACGGGCAGGTCCCCGGCGTCCATGACCGCCCGGAAATGGGCCACGAGCCCGCGCTGCGGCGGCTTGTTGTACGGCGGCGCGCTGAGCAGCAGCGCGTCGGCGCCGGCGTCCCGGGCACGGGTCGCGAGCCCCGCCACCGTCGCCGTATCGCTCCCGCCGCACCCCGCCACCACCGGGATCTCGCCGGCCGTCTCGTCGACGACGATCTCCACGGCGAGCTCCTGCTCCTCCGCCGTCATGGTCACGGCCTCACCCGTGGAGCCGCAGACGATCAGCGCGTCCGTCCCCTCCTCCAGGTGGAAGCGCACCAGCGCCCGCAGCGCCGCCTCGTGGACCCCCGCCTCGTCGAACGGAGTGACCAGGGCGACGCCCGAGCCTCGGAAGAGCGGTTCTCTCGGCATCTAGGGATTGTTCAGGTCGTGCAGGTCGCCCGGCGTGGCATCACCTTCCGGGTCGTCGGTGTCCAGGTCCCGCTCCGTCACATCCTCGAAGTCCGACCGGGCCTCCCCAGGCGACGCCGTGTCCTCGAATCGACGGAACACCTCGTTGCCGCACTTCTCGCACACCAGGTCGTCGGGCGGCGTCTCCCCGCCCTCGAACATGTACTCGTTGCCGCACTCGATGCAGGTCATGAGCACGACCTCGGTCGCGCCTCCCGCCTGTGCCTCGTCCTCCGCCATCACGTGCCTCCTGCTCCGGTTGGGGATCGTCGGGAGAGCGGCGCAAATTCTCTGCCTGCTGTACCCGGCCGCCCCGTCACGGTACCTTCCCACGGCGCCGGACCCGAGGCGTCAACGATACGGACACGACCGACCTGCGGCAACGAACGTCATGGACCCCGAGCAG